>DAOWLL010000253.1 GCA_030641945.1 Gammaproteobacteria bacterium
ACTGTTAGCAATTACTAATACTAGTCAGCTTGACTTCTTGTGAATGATTCTTATTATTTTGTTCAGCGATAGCCGGAAGCATTTGCTAGGACACACAATTCATCTCTTTACCATATCAGTGTTATTCCGTGCTGGTGTCCGATAACGGGATTCAAAATATGCGGCTCCTTCGGGAGCCGTATTTATTTACACTGACAGTCCACTAACAACCCAAAGGCGACTGTTAGCAAGCTCTAATATTGGTTGCTACCGATCCAAATCGGACATGTATTGTTGTAATTCATTTCTAAATCCTTATATTGTAAGTATCATTCCTTGTTCAGGTGGGCAGAATAATTACAGTAATGCGCAATCGTTTGTACTCTTTTAAATAACTAGTCGGACACGCAGGGAAAAGGATATGTCCCGGTCAAGATGGATGCAGTTGTTCAATTTTATTTATGGTCTATTCAATCTCAAAAGGAGAAGAACTTGTGAAGGATTTAGTTTGGGGCAACATGCTGAGTATCGGAGTCGATGAGGTCGATGATGATCATCGCAAACTGGTGAGTCTTTTTAATATTCTCAATCATTCTGTAACGGGAGATGATGCTCCAGTATATCTAACGGCGGTATTGGAAGAACTGATAAATTGTACTACCTGGCATTTCAGTCATGAAGAGCGGTTGATGCTGAAGTATGGTTATGAGGAGTATGCAAAACACAAGGCGGAGCATCGGAAATTAATCAAAAGCGCCAAAGAGCTGCAACAGAAGATCCTTCGGGCGGGCTACCTTGTTGAAGATGAAGATATCGAGTTTCTGGAGCGTTGGTTAACTGAGCATATCCTCACTGCCGATATGAGGATGGGTTCATATCTTGCCATGAGGATGGATTCATATCTTGCCATGGAGATATAGGCATCACTTACGATATTCTATAAATCTTTATCCACCATCGGTACCTGTAACCTCAATGACTGTTTAGTGTCGATTCCGACATTTCATCTAATGTTCACGAAGTTCTGCTTCAGGGTGGGTCCTGTCATTGTGAGTCAACATATGTACTTCTGCTTATGGGCAGGTGTCTGACAACCCTTAACACAAGCTGCCTGTCGGTGGGTTTTGAGAAAAATTGGTGCCTGAGGGGCTGCTGACGACCCTAATCTGCCAGTCAGGACAAAACCATTGAAGACCTGCTGCTCGCCACTGAAATCAGACATTCGAGTATAAAGACCTGTATAAATTAGCATCAGTGCTTTCTATCAAGAGCATCCAGCTGGAATTACTACTTCACGATTTGACATATACACGTTACTAATACTATTATCTTACTTAACGTTCGTTAAGGTGATATGCATATGCCAATTAAAAAACCGACTGACAGTGTGGGTACTGCGCAAGTAATTCTTGATAAATCCTTGCCGTTATTTGCTCGCTCGGGTTTTACAGGTGTGTCGATGCGTGATATTGCCAAGGCAGTTGGAATTAGTGGTGCGGCTTTATATCACCATTATTCAGACAAACAAAGTTTGTACGTTGCAGCGATGAGCCATGCTTTTGCCGACAAGGCGTCCAGCATTCAATCTGCTCTCGATAATACGGGTACGCCAGAGCAGAGGCTTGAACGATTTGTAACAAGCTTCACCGAACAAATGGCAAATGACCCGGATTTTCGTGCGTTACTGCAGCGTGAGCTGCTTGATGGTGATGAAAAACGTTTGAAGTTGCTTGCCGATAAAGTTTTTATCGAACCATTCAATGCAATAAAACAATTGGCGCAGGAAATGGCTCTTGATTGCGATGCCCATCTTCTGGCGATTTCCATGGCTGGGCTTATCCTGTTTCATTTTGAAACTGAATCAATCAGGCGTTATCTGCCGGGTGGTTTGAAAAAACATAATGACCCGAAAGTGATTGCTCAGCACGTTATTAGTTTACTGACGGGGGCTATTGGAAAATGATTACACATTCATTTTTATCTGGCCTGTCACAGCTTCAATATCATGGACGAATAATGGTGCTTTTAGCTGCAGCAATATTTGCACTTTCTGCCTGTGACGATGGCGATTCGACAGCTCAGTCGAATAAGAACTATACGACTCATGATGTTGTGGTCAGCAAGGCTGAACAACAGACACTGCCTGTTATCTTGCCGGTACCCGGTACAGTTGTTTCAAAAGAACGGCTAAAGGTTGCATCACGCATAACCGGCTTTATTGAGCAAATTACGGTTGACGAAGGCGATATTGTGGAGCCGGGTGATGTCCTGGTCGAGATCGATAATGCACAGGTGGAGGCTGCGATTAAAGGGGCTGATGCTGCGGTATTGGCAGCTAAGGCTGATCTGCTGGATGCCAAAGGTGATGTAAAACGCATAGAAAAACTGGTGCAGTCAAAAACAGTGGCTGAGGATGATTTACGCAATGCAAAGGTTCGTCAGGCACAGGCTGAAGCGGCGCTTGCAATAGCCGAGGCAGAGGTCATAGCAAAACGGCAGGACCGCCGTTATTCACGCATCATAAGCCCGGTTCATGCGCAGGTTCGAGAGCGACTAAGTGATCCTGGTGATCTTGCCGCTGCCGGTGAACCAATTTTACAGCTTGATGTGCTTGGCGCCATGGAACTTGAAATCTATCTTCCGTCAACCAGTATCAGCAATGTGTCTGTTGGCCAGACTGTCAATGTACAGGTCGAATCCTGTAGTAAATTATTAGAGAGCAGGGTTGCGAGTATTGTGCGCTCGGCAGATGAAGTGACACGGCGCTATAAAGTCAGGCTGCTATTACCGCCGGATGAAAACCTTACACCCGGCCAGTTCGGGCAAGCACAATTTGTTCTTCGCGATGAGACTGTGATAGTCATTCCTGTTTCTGCAATAACTGAACGTGCTGGCATTGAAGGTGTGTTCGTTACGGATACATCGAATACATTACGTTTCAGAAGTGTTCGGGTGGGTAAGTCCTGGCAGGGCTTGCGTGAAGTGCTGGCTGGTTTGGAACCGGACACATTAGTTGTAACAAATCCATCCACCGCGCTTCGCGATGGGGATGTGGTCAGGTGAGCCACATTTGATGATAGCCGACAAACTCAATTTACCCGGCGCTGTTGCCCGCTACTTTGTTGAGTCAAAACTGACGGTTTTGATGATGCTGGCGCTATTGTGTTTCGGCGCCATTGGTCTGTTGCTAACCCCTCGGGAAGAAAATCCTCAAATTGTTGTGCCCGCTGCCGAGGTGACGGTGCCCTTGCCCGGCGCATCACCACTTGAAGTTGAGCACCTGTTGTTATCTCCACTTGAATCGGACCTCGCCTCAATAGATGGGGTTAAACATGTTTATGGCACGGCACTCGAAGGCATGGCTAGTGTCATGCTTGAGTTCGAAGTGGGTGAGGACAAGGACGATGCAATAGTTCGCCTGTATGACCATGTTCTTCGCAGCAAACATAGACTACCGCCCGGTTCTGGCGAACCTGTCATTCAGGCAATCGATATTGATGATGTACCGGTTTTTACAGTAACGCTTTCATCCGGACAATACACGGACCATGAGCTTCGACGCATGGCTGATCGCATGCTGGAACGTTTACGTGGCGTAAAAGGAACAGGTATTGGCTATGTTGTGGGCGGTCTGCAACGGGAAATACGCATTGAGACTCGGCCTGAACGCTTGCAGTCTTATGGCGTCAGCATCGATCAGTTGGCTGCGGTTATCCGCAATGCAGATATTGATAAATCTTTGGGTACACGTGTTTATCAACAGGAAAATCGATCGTTGCGGGTGGATGGCCTGCTCAGAAGTGCAGAACAGATTGGGAAGATTGTTGTACATAGTGATGGCAGTCAGGTTGTTCGTGTTTCCGATCTGGCGAATGTAATCGATGGTCCGCCACACGAAAGAACACAGATGACACGCTTTGCTTTTGGATTGGCTGACCCTCGTTCATCCCCCGGATCATCAGGTACAAATGAACCTGAGATAGCCGCAGCAACACTGGCAATAGCCAAGCGCACGGGTTTCAATGCAGTGGACCTGACCGCTGAGCTTCGTGAACGCGTTAATCAAATGGAACAGGGGTTTCTACCACCTGATGTGAACGTTGTGATAACGC
>DAOWLL010000065.1 GCA_030641945.1 Gammaproteobacteria bacterium
ACGAAGATCTTACCCGTGTTTTAAATCGGGATATCAGGATTGCCAATGATGCCAATTGCTTTGCCCTGTCCGAGGCAACTGATGGTGCTGCTGCAGGCGAAGAAGTTGTCTTTGGTGTCATCGTGGGTACCGGAACAGGCGCCGGTGTTGTCGTCAAAGGTCATGTGCTCGGTGGGCCGAATGCGATTGCGGGTGAATGGGGGCATAATCCATTGCCATGGCCAGAGGACAATGAAAGACCCGGACCGGCATGTTATTGCAGCAAGTATGGTTGTATCGAAACATGGCTGTCTGGCCCTGGTATGAGCCGTGATTTTCTTGATATTTGCGGACAGGTACTGGAGGCCAGGCAAATCGTCGAGCTTGCAGACAGCGGTGATGAAGCTGCGGAATTATGTCTGCAACGGTACGAGGACCGCATGGCAAGAAGCCTCGCGCATGTCATTAATATTCTGGACCCGGATGTTATCGTGCTCGGCGGCGGCATGGGTAATATCCACAGGCTTTATACTAATGTACCGAAGTTGTGGGGACAGTACGTGTTTTCTGACCGGGTGGATACGAAACTGGTTGCGCCAAAATTTGGTGACTCATCAGGAGTGCGTGGGGCGGCCTGGCTGTGGAATGATTGATATTATATTTTTTTGAACCACAGAGGACACAGAGTTGCACAGAGGCTTTTTATATTTTGTAGGAGCGGCTTTAGCCGCGAATTGTGCGTGTTCGCGGCTAAAGCCGCTCCTACAGATAGAATTGGATGCGCAATAGCCAGGAATAAATAATAAGCCGAATATTTTTCTCGGTGACCCTCCGTGTCCTCTGTGGTTAAATTAAACGATTAATACAGCAGGTAATCAAAATGAGATTAAGGTATCTACAATTCCCGGTTCTGCTTCTGTGCAGTTTCGTTGCTTCCGCTAATGGCTACGTCGGCTTTAGTGTCGGCAGCACTTCGGTGCAGGCTGATTTGACTTCACTTGACGGCGGTACGCTGGATGATACGACAGCGCTTAGCAAGTTCTATGGCGGTTACCGGTTTAACAAATATGTGTCGCTGGAAGGTGCCTATTTTGGTCTTGCGCAAGCCAGTGTCGGCCAGGTGGGTACAGGGTCAAATGCGGTCAGCGGCTCGGTTGACATGAAGGCACTTGGTATATACGGCGTTGCATTCGTGCCGCTGACCAAACGCACAGAGGTCTTTGTCAAAGCCGGTGGTGCAAGCTGGGATGCCGATCTTACAAGAGACACGACAACAGCGAGTGCAGACGGCTTCGATGCCTTGTATGGTCTCGGCATTTCATACGCATTTACCAAGAAATTCAAGGCAACGGCAGACTGGGAAGTCATCGATTCACCCAATCCGGAATTTTCCACTTTCTCGCTGGGCTTTAAGTGGGAGTTTAAATAAGTTATCAGTCGTCAGTTTTCAGTTAATGGTTATAAACTTTCTGCCAACTGCCAACTGCCAACTGCCAACTGCCAACTGCCAACTATAGCGCCAGCGATCTTATCACCATCATTTTCGCAACCTGCATGTCTTTGAAAGTGTGTGGTATTCCGCCTACGCCGTGGCCCGAATGCTTTGGCCCTGCAAACGGCATCCAGTCAACACGGAAAACGGTGTGGTCATTCACCATAATGGCTGATCTATTCAGGCACTTGAAGGCATACATGCAGGTATCTATGTTTTATGAGAAAACAGCGGCCTGAAATGAAATGTCGATTGTCTGTTTCCTTGTATTGCATCATCGGCAGTCATCCTGGTCCGATACACAGCTAGCCGTTTTACCCTTAATTACTTGCGATGGAAAACCGACGTTTTTAGCGGCTTGTTGAAGATTGCTGATATTTGTTAGCTGGTTATCGTAGGATACTTCGGCTAATTTGCTTTCAAAGTCAACATTGACTGATTTAACACCTTGAACTCTTTTTATAGCTACCATTACTGTGATTGGGCATGCAGGGCATTTCATTCCAGGAACAGACAATACGACTGACTGTTCTTCGGCAGATAATGCTCCCGCCATAATCAAAGATACTATTGCAATTACACGTTTCATGGCATTACCCATAAATTAGTGGAACTAGATAAGGAGAAACAATAGATGTTAAAACAAGGATGAGCACGCCAATAAATAGCCGCTTATGTAGACTATTTACGTGTGGCTTCGCACAAGCTTGCTCCTCTTCACATGTCTGTTTCAGCTTTGGTCGATATATTCTCTGGTAAGCAATAAATAGAGCAACAATTGCTATCCCAATGAATATTGGTCGATAAGGTTCAAGTGCAGTCAGGTTGCCAATCCAAGCACCCCCAAATCCGAGGAGCAGTAAAATCAAAGGACCCACGCAACAGGCTGATGCAGCAATGCCTGCCAGTAAGCCACCAGCCAAAGGGATGCTAATATTTTTCAACATAGCTCAGTCTCACATTATTTTGCAGCTAAACAGGAGTATAGGTTCCTTGAGGACGTGTAACTGTATTGCGTGAACGTCCGTTTTGAGTGGCGTATATTAGATCGTAATTTTGATCAAAACAACCAGCCAGTTGCTGCGGCAGTAGCGGACATTAATTGAATATAGATAGTAATGGGGTTGTTTTGGCTCTGAACGTGCTGTAGCAAGCAATAATCTATCTATCTGAATGAGTGATTTAATGCCGCCTGCTTTTAAGAACATCACTAATGCTCGGAATGAGAGCGGTAGCCGAAACTTCGTATTGGGTTTCATCCATAGAGCGACCCCGCTCTCGTCATCCGTCATGTATGCGATGCCTTGCTTTCTATAAACAGGCACAACAGACTCGAAGAGTGTGATTAAAACGGGGCCTGGTTGATAACCACATCATCACAGGATCGTTAATAAAAGCGTCTGCAAGAATTTCCGCCGCCTTCTTATCATTTGTTACATCCAGATGCTTCATTTTTGTGCAATCGTTGACATTCTGGGCTAACTTAACGCTCTCATTCATGGCGAAATCCGGGTTTTCAGAAATCACTCTACTCGAAATGACGAAACAGCAAAGCCTCTGTGAACTCTGTGTGCCCCGTGGCAAAAAAACTACAGAGAACGTGAGCGAATCACCATCATTTTCTCTATCTGCATGTCTTTGAAAGTGTGTGGTATTCCGCCAACGCCGTGGCCCGAATGTTTCAGTCCTGCAAACGGCATCCAGTCAACACGAAAGGCCGTATGATCATTTACCATGATTGCCGATCCGTTTAGATGTTTGAATGCATACATGCAGGTATCTATATTTTTTGAAAACACGGCGGCCTGGAATGAAACATCAAGTGCATTGGCGCGGGTAATCGCATCGTCGATGTTGTCGTATGAGTAAACCTGGATAACCGGCCCAAATACTTCATTGCATGAAATAACTGCATTGTCGGGTGCGTTAAACAGAACGGTAGCTTCATAGGTGCTGTCGCTGAGTTTACTGCCGCCGCTGATGAGTTCGGCGCCCTTGTTTACTGCATCCTGGACCCATTCATCAATGCGATCAGTTTCGGCTTGCCTGATGAGTGGGCCGATATCGGTGTCTGGCAAGGTGGGATCGCCGATTTTCATTTTTTTACCGGCTTCCGCGATGCGTTCTGCAAGCTCTCGAGCAATCGATGCGTGTGCATAAATACGCTGTACTGATACGCAGACCTGACCCGCGTGATAGAAGCCGGCTTTTGCCAGCAGCGGAATGGCATCATCAAGATCTGCATCTTCTGCAACAATCACCGGCGCCACACCGCCATGCTCGAGCGCACAGCGTGTTCCGGGTGCGAGTTTGGAGCGCAGCATCCAGCCTACACCGGCACTGCCGATGAAGCTGAAAAATCCAACGCGTTTATCCGTAACCAGTTGAGCTGCTACATCAAGACCAGATGTCAGCATGCCCTGGCACCAGGCGTCGGGCAGACCGGCTTCACGCAATATGCTGATAAGGCGAAAGCATGATAAGGGTGTGTCACCTGCTGGCTTGATGATGACCGGGCACCCTGCTGCTATGGCAGGGCCAATCTGGTGAACGGCGAGGTTGAGCGGGTGGTTGAATGCGCTGACAGCAACAACAACGCCGATAGGCTCATGCGTGGTAAATGCGAGCCGGTTCATTGAAGCCGCATTTTTTTGCATCGGGATCTCTTCACCGTGTTCAGTGCGCAACACCTCGATGCAGTTTTTAATGCCATCAATCGCGCGGGCGACTTCAATTTTTGAATCGACCAGTGGTTTACCGCCTTCACGTGCGGCTTCAATGGCAAGCTCATCAAAACGTGATTGCATAATATCAGCGGTCTTATTCAACACCTGTATGCGCTGCTCAGCAGTCAGCCAGTTCTTTTTATCGCGATAGAGTGCATCAGCAGTAGTAAGTGCGGTTTCAACCGCATCACTGCCACCGGTGTCGACCGTGGCGATGACAGAACAATCATAGGGTGCGAATACTTCGACCTTTCCATCAGCTTTGGCGCCGGGAACCAGAAGAGAGAAGTGATCAGTCATTGTTATTTACCATTTAAAAATTATTACCGCAGAGGCGCAGAGGCGCAGAGAATACTTTTGTAAAAGCAAAGTTAATTATTTTTATGACTTCTCTATCTCGTTCATCGCCTCATTTCCTTTGCTACTGTTAATTAAATAGGACATGCAATATCACCTAGCCGCTCGGTCAGTTTCATGTTCTCGCGATAATCGATGGGCACAACAACCAGGCTTGGGCCTGGTTCCTTGAATGCCTGCTCCAGGGTTGAAGCCAGGTCTTTACTGTTGTTAACAAAGTGTCCGCTCCAGCCAAATGAATCGGCCAGCTTGAGCCAGTCCGGGTTGTTGAAGCTGAGGTCTGTGTGAGTGCCGAACTGTGTTTGCTGCTTCCATGCTATCAGGCCGTATTCCTTGTCTTCCCATACCATGGCCACAATATTTGAATTCAATCGACGTGCTGTTTCCATCTCCTGTACATTCATCAGGAAGCCGGCGTCACCACAAATTGCAATGATGCGTCTTTGCGGCAACACGATATCGGCTGCAATAGCACCGGGAAGGGCGGAACCCATGGAGCAGAAGCCGTTGGGTATCAGGCAGGTATTGGGTTCGTGGCATTGATAATGTCTTGCGATCCACATTTTATGGGCGCCGACATCAGACAGCAGGACATCTTCACGGCCCATGAGCTGGCGGACATCCCATAAAACCTTTTGTGGCTTGATCACGCCGCTGGTGTCATCATCCTTGTATATTTCAAGCTCAGCACTCATTTCACGGCGTGTTGCTGCCTGCTGCGACAGATCAAAACTGAGGCCGCCATTGGTATCGACGCGCTGGTTCAGCATCCACAAGGTGTGCGCGAGGTCACCGACAATTTCAGTTTCCGGGTGATAGTCTTCATCAATTTCGGCGGGGAGAAAGTCTGCATGGATGATGTGCTTGTTGCCCTGTGCGTTCCACAGATTTGGGTGGTACTCCACCATGTCGTATCCCAGCGCGAGTACAACATCGGCAGCATCCATTGCACAGGCAACAACGTCTTTGGCCTGAAGGCCGATGGTGTAAAGACAGTAGTCTGCGTCCATGTCGACGCAGCCTTTTGCCATGAAAGTGCTGATCACGCCGACACCGGTTTTCTCGCAGAATTCACGCAATTGCTTACTGGCGCGTTTGCGAATGCAGCCATTACCGGCAAGGATGAGCGGGCGTTTGGCGTTTTTCAGGATGTCGAAAGCGGCATCGACAATCTTGTCGTCAGGGACCGGGCGTCGAAAGCGCTGTGGATTCAGCGGCGTGGCTGAAGTATCCTTGCTGGCGATATCTTCGGGCAGTTCGATGAGTACCGCGCCCGGTTTTTCGGTGCGGGCAAGGCGGACTGCCTTGCGCACGATTTCCGGAATATTGTTTTCATGCAGAACAGTTGTTGCCCATTTTGTCACCGGTTCAAACATATGGACGACGTCCATTATCTGGTGCGATTCCTTGTGCAGCCGTTCTGTTGATCCCTGTCCGGTGAGTACCAGCATCGGTGCACGGTCCATGTTGGAATCGGCAACACCTGTGATCAGGTTGGTCGCACCGGGCCCCAGCGTTCCCAGGCAGCCGGCAGTGTGCCCGGTGAGACGCCCGTAAATCTCCGCCATGAAGGCAGCGCCCTGTTCATGCCGGCACAGGATGAATTTGATTTTGTTGGATTTTTCCAGCGAAAGCATGAAATCGGCATTTTCTTCGCCGGGAACGCCGAAGATGTAATCGATTCCCTCTGTTTCCAGGCATTGCACAAACAGGTCAGAAGCTTTCATCCGGGTTCCTTTTGGTGATTCTTGTCTGGGTGAAGTGACAACGGTTCATTACATGATAGCCCTGTAACAGTTGCAAGCCAATAGGTAAAAGACACCATAGGGATTGCGGTTATGTTAAAATCTTCCCGCCTTACAATGCGGCATGGAGACTGTTATGAATAAACGATTAATTGCACTTTCACTGATCATATTCGCAATTGCGATGTTCAGGTTACTGCCGCATCCCCCAAATGTATCACCGGTCGCTGCTATGGCTTTATTTGGCGGTGCGTATTTCTCTGACAAGCGTGTGGCTTTTCTAGTTCCGTTTCTCGCGTTGTTGCTAAGTGATTTCCTTCTCGGTCTGCATGACACCATGGTCTATGTTTACGCAGGCTTTGCCATGACGGTTGTCATCGGTTTCTGGATCAGGAAAAACCTGAACATAAGCCGTATTGCGCTTGCTGCAGTTGGCTCTTCTGTCCTGTTCTTTATTGTCACTAACTTTGGTGCCTGGTTCACTTCCGGTCTCTATCCGATGACCACCGATGGCTTGATGCAGGCCTATATAGCAGCCATACCGTTCTTCCAGAACAGTCTGCTGGGTAACCTTGTATTTACTGCATTGCTGTTTGGCGGTTTTGCTGTGTTGCAGCGTAATGTACCAATGGCGACAGAAAACAACTGAGCCTATGGCCCGCAGGGTGTTTCAAAGTCACCGTTAAAGAAATTATTATCTGGGACAGCCCCTTATTTTAATACTGAAGGAACCTCTGATTAAGTCGTGAACTCGTGTCTTGCGGCCAAAATATCCGGTATCGGCGTTGCAAATCTTCGCAATAGCTCGCTATTACGCGCGATTCGCGCATTGATACCGAACATTTTGAATCACAATCTACTTCGTCCAGACTTAATCAGAAGTTCCTGAATAATTCATTTGCGTTCTTCGCGTGTTCTGCGGCTGAAATAAAGATTTATTAGGATCCATATGCGATCAGGGTTTTATGCCAACACCTCTATTCAAAAGCTGCAGTGCAAATATGAACAGTCCGGTGATGAACAGTATGATAATGATAAATGCTGTCGTCAGCTCAATATCTGTCACGCCCAGGAGTCCATAGCGAAACGCGTTAATCATGTACAGAATCGGATTCGCCAGGGATACGTTCTGCCAGAATTCAGGCAGCATATTGATGGAATAAAATATCCCGCCGAGATAGGTGAGTGGTGTCAGGATAAAGGTAGGAATGATGCTGATGTCATCAAATGTTTTGGCATATACAGCGTTGATGAAACCAGCCAGCGCAAACAGTATTGATGTGAGGATAAATACTGCAATGGTCACGCCGTAACTGTGAATTTCTATGCGGGTGAAGAACATGGAAACGATTGTTACCGCAACACCAACAACGATGCCGCGCAACATTCCGCCGGTTACAAAACCTGCCACGATGATGTAGTTTGGTAAC
>DAOWLL010000242.1 GCA_030641945.1 Gammaproteobacteria bacterium
ACG
The DNA here is from genome assembly GCA_030641945.1 of Gammaproteobacteria bacterium. Taxonomy (GTDB): domain Bacteria; phylum Pseudomonadota; class Gammaproteobacteria; order SZUA-229; family SZUA-229; genus JABDQW01. Next base: position 4 of record DAOWLL010000242.1, read on the forward strand.
TCTGGACTGAAAAGCATAGCAATAGCTATGGTTTGAGGGAAGATGCGCGCTCAGGAGCGCTACAGATGTGCATGGAACGAAATAGCGTCCCGCCAAACAGGCTGTATTTGATTGAAATCGAGCTTCGGGTTTTATAATCATGATGTTATCCGGATATTTCTGCGGCCTGGTGAGAAATGCGGGCTAGTCCTCGGTTAAAGCCGCAACTTGCTTTTCAAGTTGACGCACTTGCTTGCGCAGTTCTACCAGTTTATGTGCAACTGCTGAGTTTCTGAAATAATCTTTTACCGGTTGTATTGGTGTGCCTGCATATACGCCTGGTTCTTCGATGTTATTGATAACGCCGGCCCGTTGCACCAGGGTGACATCATCCGTTATTTTTACGTGATCGGTAATTGCAGATTGCCCACTGACCACTACGCGTTTACCGAGCGTGCTGGAACCGGCAACGCCGGTTTGCGCAACAATGATGCAGTCCTCGCCAATATCGGCATTGTGCGCAACGTGGCACAGTGCATCGAACTTGCTGCCGGTGCGGATGCGGGTTTCACCCCATGCTGCGCGGTCAACATTACACAGTGACCCCATGAGTACGTCATCCTCGATCATAACCTTGCCGGTTTGTGGAATGCGATGACTTCTACCTTTTTCATCCTGCGCAAAACCGAATCCTTCCATGCCGATTACACAGCCGGATTTCAGCATGACGCGATTACCCAGTTCGCACGCATATGAAACAACAACATGGGGGTGCAGGATGCAGTCTTCACCGATAACGACATCCTGTTCCAGTACGGTATTGGCCTTGATGATGCTGCCTTTACCGATTTTTACATTGCGGCCGATCACAACACCTGGTCCGATAATGGCATCCTCAGCAATACTGGCGGTTTCATGGATCGTGGCTGAAGGATGAATTGCAGGCCATTCGATGTCGCGCTGATCATGATCAGCATAGGCCTGGCGAATTAACGCCTGCGCCAGCCGGGCATTTTTACTGGTCAGGATAGAGGTCGATGCTAAAGATGAAAAACTTTCCGCCAGTTTTGTATGGGTAACAATGGCCGCGGGCTTTGACTTGATTGCATGGTCAACGAACTCGGCACTATCGACAAATATCAGTGAACCGGAATCGCAGTTCTCAACAGGGTCAATGCTGCTGATATCGGCATCTGGCCCGGTTATTTCATCGAGAATGCCCTGTGCGTGAAATGTTTTAAATAACTGGCTAGCCTTGATGTTCATATCAGACCTTGCGGGTATATGTGTTATTGGCAGGATTGTAAAGCATTAACCAAACAGTCTCGATATGTGCTCAGCAGTGAGGCGAACATCCGGTTCAGAAAACAGGCCGCTGATCAGGGCAGTCATGTCGGCGCCAGCTTCAATCACGCGCCCGGCATTTGACTTGTCGATACCACCGATTGCACACACGGGTATGCCAAGCTGCGATTTTGCTTCGCTAATCAGCCCGCAACTTGCAGAACGTGCGTCTGGTTTGGTGGGCGATGTAAATACTGAGCCGAAAGCCACGTAGTCTGCACCGGCAGCCTGAGCACGAGTCCCGAGTTGCAGCTGGTTATAACAGGAGATGCCGATGATGGCTTCATTACCCAGTATCAGCCTGGCCTGTTCGATTGATGTATCTTCTTCACCAAGATGCACGCCATCTGCAGCAACAGCTTTTGCCAGCTCTATATCATCATTAATGATCAAGCTGGCCTGGTATTTATTGCATAAGCTGCGTAATGCCGAAGCCTGTTCTAGCCGCTTTGCCTCGTTGCCGGACTTGTTCCGATACTGGACGATGGAGGTGCCGCCGCTGAGTGCCTGCTCAATGGTTGCAGCAAAGGTAGACTCGGGAATCAGACTTTCATCGGTGATCGCATACAAGCCACGCAGCTTTGCAGGTGTCACTTGTTTTTACTTTGCCCAGAAGAAACGGTCAGGGTGGTACTGGCCCATGCCGATGCGTTTTCCATGCACAAGGGTCTTATGCGTGTAGTCGAGTGCCTGGTGCACGGCATTCTCGATTTCCGGTTCGATGGTCATCATGGCGGCCAGGCTGGCAGCAAGTGTGCAGCCGGAACCATGGTATTTGTGAGGCAATCTTTCGTAACTGTAACGCTTGAGTTCGCGGTGATTGCTAAATAATGTGTGAACTACATCCCGTGTCTTGCCATGTGTGCCAGTCAGTAATACGTATTGGCAGTTCGTTTCCAGCAAAGCTACGGCAGCAGCGGTCGGTGTGTCAGAGCCAGGTGCAAGCGTATGTGCTTCAAAAATATTTGGTGTAAGTACGGTTGTCAGAGGCAGCAACAGACTGCGCGCACTTTCAACCAGGCCAGGTGTGCTCAGGGCGCCGTCTTTTTCTGTGCTGAACACCGGGTCGTATACAACCTTGATCGAGGGATAATCAACAAGGATGGAATGAATGGCTTCGGCGATCTCGGTGCTGCCAACCATGCCTATTTTGATTACGCTAACCGGCATGTCTTCCAGTACTGCCCGTGCCTGTTCGATGATCAGGTCTGGCGGCATGGGTGCAAATGACATGACGTCCTGTGTGTCCTGTACGGTTGCCGCGGTTATGATGGGTGCACACAGCGCACCCTGGCTGCTAATGGATTCGATATCGGCAAGGATGCCCGCACCACCCGACGGGTCGAGTCCGGAGAAACAGAGTACTACAGGTGTTTGAGATTCAGTCACGGGCTACAGTTTATTCCTGAATGCAGGCATGGCAAGCGTCTTTTTATAGTCGTCGAATTTATTATTCGGGGCTGATTTGGAATCATCAGTCATCCCTGTGTTTTTATAGGTTATTTTGATGTGTACAATAGCGCATCTTTTAGATTATGGGAAATGCAAATGGCGTACAAAAAATGGGTCTGCAATGTGTGCGGTTATGTCTACGATGAGGAGCTGGGCGACCCAGACCACGGTATAGCTGCAGGCACGGCATGGAATGATGTGCCTGATGACTGGGAATGTCCGGAGTGCAACGTGGCAAAATCTGATTTTGAAATGGAGCCGGTCGGGTAGCGATAAGCTCATGTCTGACTCAGGTATTCAATCTGCGGCATTCCTCGATCTCGATTCGGTTGATCGAGGTGACCTGGATTTATCGAAGATCAACGCGGCAGTCGATCGTTGGCAGTGGTATGGCCTGGTCAAGGATGATGAATTGCATGAAGCGCTGGCCAATGTCGATGTCGTCGTCAGCAATAAAGTAGTACTGACTGACGATCACCTTTCCAGGGTAAAAAACCTGAAACTTGTTTGCATCGCTGCAACCGGCACCAATAATATTGATCTTGAAGCTGCCGCCAGAAATAACATAGCCGTATGCAACGTTCATGGCTACGCCACATCTTCAGTCGTGCAGCATGTATTTTCACTCCTGCTGGCGCTCACCACGCGCATCAATGAATATACCTCTGCGGTAAGGCAGGGCGACTGGAGCAGGAGTCAATTCTTTTGCTTGCTGGATTACCCTGTTCGGGAGCTTGCCGGTAAAACCATCGGTATTGTTGGTTACGGTGATCTGGGCAAGGCAGTGGCCAAAATTGCCGAGGCCTTTGGCATGAAGGTGCTGCTGGCAAAACGCAATAGCGAAGATGAACGGCCGGGCCGGATTACGCTGCATGAGCTGTTACCGCAGGTTGACGTGCTGTCACTGCATTGCCCATTGACCGGTGAAAACAGGGGAATGATTGGTGCGGATGAACTGGTCCTGATGAAAAAGGACGCGGTGCTGATCAATACCGCACGCGGTGGCCTCGTCGATGAGGAGGCACTGCTTGATGCATTGAAAGCACATCAGCTCGGTGGCGCCGGCCTGGATGTGCTGGAGCAAGAACCGCCGCCTGTTGATTATCCTATGCTGAAGGCTGAATTGCCCAACCTGATTATTACACCCCATACCGCATGGGTGAGCCGTGAGTCGCGGCAGCGATTAATAGATGAAATAGCTTTGAATATCAAAGCCTTCAAGGCAGGGAAGTTGAGAAACGCTGTCTAACCCGCATATTGCACGAAGGCGGACGCGAAATGAGCGACAGTTAACGATATTACAAGAAGTTAAAGTAACTTAAATGGGTTTTGAGCCGTTACAGATTGTCCTATTTGTTTTTATGAACACGCTGGCGTCGCA
>DAOWLL010000022.1 GCA_030641945.1 Gammaproteobacteria bacterium
AAAGCGGGGTTTTTATCCTTAAAAAGTGGCCTTTAAGCCTTTTGAGGGAATTATTATTGAGATAATTGTGCAATTAATCATGCAGTTGTGTTGGTCCGACCCAGTTATACGGACAGTTATACGATTTAATCTGCCAGAAAACTTGCCCGCCTGAGTTCACTTATTGCTCCTTTGATGCGCAATAAATCACCATCTAGCGCCGGCTGCCCGTGCCACCATTGGTAATCAGGCGACTGATGCCCCACCCCCAGATGCACATTGACCAGATGCTGTCTCATTTTCATCATTTGCTGTCTTACAGGCATCAGCTCCTCTTCGGAGAATTCGCCTGTTGCCTGTTTGATCAACCTGTCTGCTTCACGAATTTTTTTACGGGCAATTTCCAGCATAGCTTCGCCGTTGGTGAAGAGATGTGTAATATATCGCGGCGAATGACATTCCTGGCAAACAGCCCTTGTATTATCCTGTACTTTTTCTGTTTCCATGTCGCTCATAAGATCATGCCTGACCGTCACACTCACATTATGATTGCCCTGGTGCATATGACAATAACCACATCCAGGCGAACGATAGCTTGCTAATTCAAAGGGTTGATTCCAGTCATAACTATTTTTTTCGAGCTGCATTAATGTGCCGTGTTTTGAGCTTGAATAACTATGCACTATTGGCTCTTTTTTACCACCATGACAGTTAATGCAAGTTTCATCATGACGGGCATTGCTAGCAACATCTTTGTGTAATGCGCCATGGCAGCTAACACAATCAACTTTGGGATTTGCTACAGCATGCACACTGTCACGCCAGTCACTAATTAGTGCCTTGTTTTGTTTTTCGTGGCACTGTATGCATGTAGAATTTTCAAGAGCCATTGTGGATGATGGTGCATTTTCAGCAGCAAAACCATTTGATGCAATAACGCACAAAAAGAACATGCAAAACACCTTTGGCAAAAGATATTTTTTTATTGCGTGTCTGCGCATCAGTTATGGTCTCTGTTGTATTCGGTGTATTCACCATTAAACCAGAGCTTTCCTGGATGTTCTTGATGCCCGTTGTTTTTTCTGGCCTCATTCTTTTCGGCTTTACCAAGTGTGCGTATTTTTTCTGCTTTATGTTTAATTTTTTCAAGGCTGCTGTCCATGGCGGCATGCCCTTTGTTGGCAAATGATATATCACCATGCGCAGAACCTTTATATGCCGCCAGGTTATCAAAGTACCACATCTCAAAATAGTCACGTTCTATTGCTGAAACATTGTAGAAAGCAGAAGCCTGCCCTTCAAAGAATCCAACGTGTTCGTATTGAATGAGATCGTCAGCTGAGTCTGTGGGATAAGGCGGACGTTCTTTTGCTGACGGATAAATTAAATTATCTGAACGCAAAGACTTCAGAATATCTTCTGCCCTGTATAATTTATTCCAGGCTGTTTTTCTTTCAGCATCCATTTCTTTCAGCCTGTCAGCTGACCAGTCTTTCTCATGACAATCAGCACACAGCTTGATCCATTGCTTACGCTTGACCTCGTTACCCGATGTCAGTGGATTAATCTGTTTGATACCAAACTTCCAGATCGATTTGTTTGCTACCTGATGTTTACCTTCATCCATATGACAGTAAGCACAAGTCGGTGCCGGGTAATTACCCTTGCGCAAAGGTTTTGACCAATCCCAGTTTTCACCTTCAGCCAGATAAAGTTCACCGTGTTTCGAGTTAAAATAGGTTTCATCATCCGGATGTGGCGGGCCACTGTGACAGGTAAGACAGGCTTCTGGCCGCCTTGCTTCTGCAGCACTGAAAAGATGCCGTGTATGACAGGAATCACATTTGGTTGCAACCGAGTGACATTGCAGACAGGCCGTGACTTCGGCTTTGGGTTTATCGGCAAAATGTTTGGCATCCAGCGCGCGCTCCATCGCCAGGGCATGACTGGGGAAACCATAACGCTTTTCATCAACAAACTGATTATGTTGATCAGCGTGACAACCACCGCAAATTTCTGGTGAGGGCAAATGCAGGTCTTCATGATTGCTGCCGTGACAATCCGAACAATAAACTGCGTTCTGGTCGTCCGCAGGTTTTGAATGCCTGCTCTTACGCCAGTCATTCACGATGCCTGGTGTTACACCCTGGTGACAATCAATACACTGCTCACCACTAAACTCACCAATAACAGAATCAACCGAAACATAAAAGTCTTCCGGATTCCAGTAGGCAAAAACAGCTTCGGGTTGCCAGCTTCTGGAATAGAGCCCGGCACCGTCACCGGACTTACTCCAGTCCACGTAATAAAAACCGATAGGCACAGAAATGACCGCTATCAGAACAGGTATCCAGACATAGCGTACACGCATGATTGAGCGCCTCAAGCCTTTGTTTGTTTAATGCCTGGCGGACGACTCAAATGTTGACGGCTATTCCACCAACGCACCAGGCCGATTATGACAAACACAAAAAATGGACCCAGGGCCAGCCAACTGCTAAAGCTGAATGATCTGTCATGCATACTGACCGAGTCGCTATCTACATCAAGCATCAAGCGGTCATCGACAGGAATATGGCTTGCTCCAACAGGATTATCGTTCTTTTGCAGATAGTGCTGTATCTGCATCATGATGTCCGCAGAAGGTGGAGAGTATTTCATGACTTCCATATTACGCTGCATTCTTTTTATCAGGCGGGGCCATTCAGCATGATTGTACTGAACCGGATCCGGCAAAACATGGCAGGCGCCACAATGGTTTTCAAACGCACCTGCGCCTACACCTTGAGGTGTACTCGTCATGGGTTTAAGTGCGTGTATAACCAGATAACCGCGTAATTGATCACGCTCGTCAGAAGAAGGTGTCTTCACGTTGCCCAGTAAACCACCAAACCTGTCAGCGACATCCATCACTACCAGCATGCGATCAAGCACCTGTGGCCATTCTTCAGCAGTATGGCGTCCGGGACCAGGCAGTTCATGGCACTGGGTGCAATAAGTTTGCATCAACACAGCACCATTACCACCGGGATCGGGCAACTGATCGGGCATCAAACCCGGTGGCATTACCTCAGGATAAAGTGCGCACATATCCAGACCACCAAAACTATGACTGGCAAATACCAATGAACTTTTCAGTAATAAAAGCAGCAGCAATGTCAGCAAAGGAATCTTCATTGCACCGACCCGGTATGCCGGGTCATTGAGAAGGCAGGCACTGCATCTCCTGGTTTGGGTGAAATAACGTCATTGACAGATTGAATAATTCGCTCACGAGGACGAAAACTGTTGAGGATACCTTCTGCAGCACGACGGCCAGCAGCAACTGCTGTCACAACCAGATCAGGGCCCAGTGTATTATCGCCGCCCGCATAGATTTTCAGGTTCGATGTTCTGCCATTATCATCCACGATGATGACACCGCGCTGATCGGTTTCAATACCCAGTCGCGTCATCCATGTCTGCGGCCTGTTCACCTGGCCTACCGCGAAAATAACGACATCACAGTTGATGGTTTCCTGGCCACTAACAACCTTGTCGAAACGAACACCCGTTACGTATTCATCCCCTAACACCTGTGTCGGTGCATATTCCAGCCGTAAGCGCACACCTTCCTCCCAGGCTGCCTGCTTTTCCCTGGGTGTAGCACGCATCGCCTGCTCGTTACCCCGATATACGATGGTAACTTCCGAAGCACTCTGACGAATTGCCGCGCGAGCACAATCCATAGCACTATCACCGCCGCCAATGACCAGTACATGCTTCCCTTCCATACTATTACTGTTCTTATCCTGATTGATCTGTTGTAAGTAACTCAGCGCATCGGTAACACCTTTAAGATTCTGGCCTGGTAGTTGTAGATCACGAGAGGTCTGCGCGCCGGTGCCGAGGAATATAGCGTCATAACGGTTGTTCAATTGATGCAGTTCGGCTTCATCAATCTTTTTACCCAACTGAAACTTGATACCTTGTTCCTGCAATATCTCCTGACGACGTGCCAGCAAAGTTTTGTCAAGTTTGAACGACGGTACACCAGTTTCCATCAAACCACCGATTTTTTCATTTTTATCGAATACCGTAACCTCACAACCTGCCTTGCTGAGTTCATCGGCACAGGCAAGTCCGGCCGGTCCAGCGCCAATGACAGCAATGTGTTTACCATTTCCCTTAATTGTATTCAGGGGCTGCCAGTTATTATCCAGCGCCTCATTCACCAGATAACGTTCAATCGCACCAATCGTTACTGCACCGCCCGGCTCCTTTGCCTTAGTGCAGGCACCTTCACATAAACGGTATTGCGGACATACGGTACCGCAGATTTCCGGTAGATTGCTGGTGCTTTGCGCAATCTCTGCTGCCTGCTGTATATTGCCAACAGCCACCTGCTCCAGCCATTCAGGAATACGGTTATTCAAAGGGCAGGCGTTGCTGCATCCAGGCAAACCGCAATCGAGACAACGACTGGCCTGCTGCTGAATCATGGCCAGTGATGGCTTTTTAGAAATTTCAGACCAGTCATTCACTCGTTCAGATGGTAATCGACTGTTTACATCTTGACGGCCAGAATCCAGCAGTGGATCACATTTCAATAAATGACTGGCACTCTGTACCAGAGATTTATTAAACATATTACGCACATCTCGAATTTCCAGTGCATCAGTCGGACAGGACACGACGCAGCGGGCACAACCCATGCAATCTTCCAGCGCTGTAACACGACCGGCTGCCTTACCCTGATTCCATACCGGAATCCCCATATCGCAAACCTGTTCACAACGTTGGCAGTCGATGCATTTGTCGGTATCCATATTGATGCCATAAAAACCGGCATGATTGAGCAAACCAAACGTTGCTCCGAAAGGACACAGGTAACGGCAATAAAAACGATTACCCACGATAGGCGCAATAAAGAAAGTACCAAAGTAAGTAACCGCAACAATTAGATAAAAACCACCAACAAAACTCACCGTCCAGGAATTGGGCGGATACTGGGTGACAACCATCACGCCTACATAATAAATAAAGAAGAACCATTTAGAATGACGCAACTTCCACGTCCAGTTGGAACGCAGTGTGCGATCACGAAAAGCAAAACCAACAGATTCACGAATACCAACACAGGGACAGCCAAAGCCACAAATGATGCGGCGGCCAAATAAAAACACCAGCCCTAGGATCAGGAAGAAGGTGATCGTGCCCGGCACATGCAATGAAGGAAATACCGGTTGTGCCCAGAGAAAACCTACATAGGGCTCATAAAATGGATACAACCAGGGAACCATCCACCAGAACACTGTAACCACGGATACAAGAATTATTAACCGCCTTCGGGTATAGGCATTTTTTTCGGCAATAATCCGCCAGATGCCAAAGCCAAGAATAATTCCGTATTCGGTATAACGATTAAGCCAGATGGGATTTTCAAACCAGAACAACCAGGTTTCATTAAGCCAGCCAACAAAAGCCAGCGTGAATGCAGCGATGCTCAATATCTGAACGTGCAGACCATAACGCGCAGGCATAAGATCCTGTTGTGTACCGTTAAAGGTACGCGGGTTATGGGTCAGTATATCCTCAGTTTGCATCACCATGTGACCTTTACTACCAGAACTAGAACAATACAAACATTTGCCACAGAGAGCACAGAGAACACGGAGTTTATTTTGATTACACGCGAAGCGTGTAAAAAAACCAGAAGCCTTTCTCTGAGACCTCTGTGTCCTCTGTGGCAAAAATAATATTTTTTCAAAACACCATCACCTGATCGCTGTCTTTTACCCAGGCGGCCAGCGCTTTCATGGAGCCGCGTTCTATACCCTCTATCATGCTTGCTTCATCAATGAAGCAATCATCCAGTGACATGCCACATGCACGAACTTCCAGTCCACACTCAATGAGTTCACGAAGAAGCTCTTCCAGATTTACTGCGCCTTCAGGTACATCGTGTTCTTTACGACCCACTTCTACGCCATCATCCAGAAGATGAACCTGTACCTTCATATCCTCTGTTAACGCCGCGCCTGCAAAACGCAGCGCATGCCATGCCTTATTGCCGGATTCGTAAGGAGCGTTCTGAATAACAATAGTTAGAGTTGACATAACAACCTCCATTAAAAAACGAGAACTTTATCTGCACTCAGCGTGCGCTCTGCCAGCTCCTGCATCGTGCTTCGTTGTGCACGATCGATTAGTTCTTCATCCGTTAAACCACGCGCATCCATACAAGCACCGCATGCAAGTACTTCACCCTTGCGTATCACAGCCTTGAGCATGAGCTCGATATTGTAAAAACCCTGCGGTACTTTTTGTCCTCGTTTGGCACCGTTCACGGCATCGGCTATCAGAAATATAGTCACTTCACTATTTTCATTACTTACTGCTTTGGCCAAACGCAGACCGTTATAACTGCGCTCTGTTCCATAGGGCGGATCGTTGAGAATAATCAGAACGTTCATAATCTTTCTCCTTAAACTGGATAGTTACATTCAATCTAGCCAGTCACGCCCTTGTGGGGTTACACACCAGGAAAAGTGACGGGCAAGAATTTTCAAGCTGCGCCACGCTACCATTTCAGACCAGATGGCAACGTGGATCAACGTGTCATTATCTGACATAGCTATATGCTCGCCATCACAGCTTTACCATCACATTTCCTTATTTCACCGAGCAATACATCCGAAGTAACCATTTTCGGGTTATATGCCACTATCATGACATGTGGATGTTCTTCATCATTAAAATGAACTGAAACCACACCTTCATGGGCGCGAAGCTCCCGCTCTACCTTGTCTCTATCATCACATGAACTTTCTGGATGGAGATGAACGACAAAGTCTGCGATATTGATATCTGTACTCATGATTACCTCCAGACAGTTACCTGTCATTAACACAAGTTTGTTTCAGTGAACCACCGGCAAATCAGCCTCGATCCACTTTGTCATTCCACCGCGTACAACATGTACGTCGTGAAAACCTTGTTCAGTTAGTAGCAGTGCAGCCTTTGCAGAACGCTTGTCAGTCCTGCATACAATCGCGATCGGACGTTCGATATATTCAGTTAATTCATTCATGCGATCCGGCAGTTCTTCGACAGCTATATTGACTGCAGAAGCGATATACCCCTGTTCTCCAACGTAATCTTCGGCAGTGCGCACATCGAGAACCAGGGCGCCATTGCTATCAATGCGTCTTTTTAGTTCAGGTATATCAATCGCTGGGCCCCGGCGTATATTGCCGATTATTCGTGGCAGGAAGGCCACCACCGCCAGTAACGCAAGCGCAATCAGTATCTTCTGGATCAGTCCTTCACCGCCACCGATAGCTTCACGTCCTGCATAACCAAGATAGGTATATGCAATAGCACCAGGCAGCATGAATACATAGGTCGCAATCAAGTAATGCAGGAACCGTATCTTCGTCAAACCGAGTGCGTAATTAAGCAGATTAAACGGGAACAGTGGCACCAGTCTGACAAAAGCAACAAAACGCCAGCCTTCGCCCTCGACACCGTTAATTAATTGTTTGACCCTACCGCCCGCTTTGTCTGCAATCCAGTCTGATGCAAGGTATCGTGATATTAAAAAGGCCAGCACTGCTCCCAACGTGGCGCCTGTCAGGTTGTAGATAGTGCCAAGCACCGGTCCGAACAGGGCACCGCCGGCAAGCGTAATTACCGAACCCGGTAAAAACAACACCGTGACCAGCGCATAAATCAACATGAACACAATTGGAGCGAGCACACCCGCATCATTAATCCAGGCTTCGAGTGCAGCGGCATCGAATCGATCCCGATATACAATCGCAAGCGCTATGCTAATTAACAGGCCAAGTATTAACACTATGCGTATTAGCCGGTTATTGTTCATTATCATCACTCCACTGGCGACGATTAATGGCATAGCTGTTTATACTGCCGATAAATGGCAACCACAACATACCGTGCAGCCATGAAACAAGTTTGGGGTCGCGATAGGTATGAATACCAATATTCATGTTTTCATGGCCTGCTCGCGGTTGATCCCGGTAGGTACCAAACAAGCGATCCCACCAGGGCAAGTTGAAGCCGAAATTGCTGTTGGCCTCATCGTCTTCCACTGAATGATGCACACGGTGCATGTCGGGTGTAACCACGACCCAGCGTAATAGCCGATCCAGACCCAGAGGTAAGCGCACGTTAGCGTGATTGAACATCGCCGTAGCATTCAATACGACTTCAAAGATAACAACCGCGACAACCGGCGGACCGAGCACAGCGATAGTGGCAAACTTGATCAGCATAGATAAAATTATCTCGATGGTATGAAATCGCGCGCCGGTAGTGACATCGAAATCAAGGTCGGCGTGATGCACACGATGCAGACGCCATAGGATCGGCACTGCGTGAACCATGACGTGTTGCAGGTAGATAATAAAGTCCATTGCCACGACTGAAGCGACAACAGCAACCACTGGCGATACATCGTAATAGTTAAAGATGCCCCAGCCCTGTTCGCTGGCAAATGCGGCCATACCAACGGCTGCGGCTGGAAAAATCAGACGAAGAATAAAACTATTGAAAAACACCAGGCCAAGATTGTTGGCCCAACGCACCCCCTTGGAAACGGTCAGTGCCCGGCGTGGTGCAGCCACTTCCCAGATCGCCATTACAGCAAATATACCAAAAAAGAAACTGAGGCGGATGACCATCTCATTTTGCAGGATCAGTTCATTGAAACTCATAGTGTGCGCCCCAGTTGGTAAGCAGCAAATATCAGGCTATACTCTACTCTATACTTAACTATTCAATTGATTGATTGAATACTAGATTAATACTTTGAGGACCAATGTCAAGCGGTAATTTCAAACATGATCTGTTTAACCAGTTCGCCGTGGTAGGCAAAGCGCTCAGTAACGGCAATCGGCTGGAACTTCTGGAATTTCTGGCCCAGGGGGAACGCAGTGTTGAAGACCTGGCGACGGTGTCAGGATTAACCGTGGCCAATACTTCCAGGCACCTGCAGCAGCTGCGCCAGGCAGGGTTGATCCTGAACCGTAAAGAAGGCCTTAAGGTCTTCTATCGCGTCAGTGCTGATGATGTCATCGAGCTGCTGAGTGCCCTGCGTAATGTAGCTGGGCGCCATGTGGCTGATGTGGAAAGACTAGTCAACACCTACCTGACCGTAAAGGACAACCTGGAACCTATTCCCCGCGATGAACTGCTGGCACGTGTTCAAGATGATCTAGTGACCGTGATCGATGTTCGTCCATCGGAAGAATACGCTGCAGGGCATGTCCCTGGTGCAACGAATATCCCGTTATCTGAGCTGGAAAAACATCTGGATCAATTCGACCCTGAACAGGAAATTGTTGCCTATTGTCGAGGTCCTCACTGCGTTCTGGCATTTGATGCCGTAGCTAAGCTCCGTGAAAAGGGTCTCAAGGCACGACGTTTGCAAGATGGTTATCCTGAATGGAAAACAGCCGGCTTACCTGTAGAGCGTGAGCAATCCTGATTAAACAAAAAGAATAAGCATCTGTGACAGTTGTTGAATGTCCGTATATGAACTCCACCAACTTACATTAAGCAGGCTGGTGGGCGATATCAGGGTACAGTATACGTATTTCAAAGGTGTCATCAGTCAGTAATTGAAAATAGGTATACTGTCCCCAAAATTCCAAGTAGTGAGTGAACTTGTGGAGCCGAATCAATGAAAGTGCACACATTCACAGGGTTTTTCCTGATATCTGGGCTGCTTCTGTCACCAGGCCACACAGCGTCTGCAGCAGATGAAGCTTTCATCGAATCCGTAGTTATCTTCAACACTATCTGTGCTAAATGCCATGAAGCTCAATGTAGCGGCCGGCTGAGTTTTGATGATGCCCTGGCAGCATCCACTGGCCATATCCTGCGCCATTATGGAGAGGCCTCCGGGAAAAAGTGGTTGCAAAAAGAGCTCTTCGAGATTCTCAATTACATGAAAGAGCGATGTTCCTATTACCCGATGAACACCCCGGTCCCTCTTACGAGGGTGTGGGGGAGTGATGTACTGGCTAAACTGTCCACCCTGCTGGAGAAAAACTACTTTATTCCCATTGGAAATTTCACTCCTGGAAGTTACCGTATTGAATTGGAACTTGAAAAGGATACCAGGATCACCGCTCATCTGATCACCGAGGAATTCGATATGATTGTCGAGGATTGTTATGAGTCGAGTAACAGACGGATTAATATCCCGTTTGTTGTCGAGTCATCAGGAATTCACTATTTTCGGATCTATCCGCGCAAGCCAGTGCGTATCACTCGGCTATCTATAACTACCTTAAACGATCAATAAGTGATGCAATGCAGGAACTTTGAGGGACGGGTAACCAGCTGACGCCAAGTATTAAAAGAATAAAAACCCTTTTACCAAAAGTCCAGTTAAACATTCCCACCAACAAACCACCTTCTGCTACATTTTTGCCCTTAATTTCAGTTGAATATCAGTAAAACAGACTAGTTCAAATTTGTTTTACAAGCATTCATAAACAAACCTCAAAAGCAGTCCTTCATTAACATTATTTAACAGGCAGCTTTCCCTCTATGTCAGGATAGTTGTCGCCTGGAGTGCATGCAAAAAAAACCGGGCACACCCCGTATGGGTGGTGCACCCGGTTCAGATCTGCCTTATTACTGAGACTTAGTAAATATCATCAGCTGTGTTAGTCACATTGAACTTACCGGTTGTCGCTGGCAATGTGATCTTCTTTATCACGTTCAACGTGGTACCGTCGAGGATGACCTGTCCGCCACCCTCACCGGCCCAATCCGATATCCAGACTTCACTGCCGTCTTTATTGAACTCCATGTGTACTGCCTTACCGGCACTGGCCACATCAAAGCAGCGATCAACGTCACCGGTTGATTTAGCAATGGCACAGATCTGCTTATCGTTGGTTGAACTTAATGTCATGTCAACAAGTACCCAGGGTGAATTCGGGTGTGTCTTGATGAACAGCGAACCTGCAGCCGGCAGATCGATCTGACGGACCACTTTCCAGGCATGCTCTGGCTTGTTGGCCGGATCCGCACCATACACCGAGATAAACGGACTACCGATATGTGGTGTTGCATTTACCCAACCATAAACCGGATCTTCCCAGTTAGCGCCACGACCTGGATGTGGCACATTACCAACATCGATGATCTGTTCAAGGGTCTGCTCTTGCACATCCACAATCACTATCTTGTTGCTGGCATTCGCCGCAGTCATGAAATAGCGCTTGGTATGGTCCCAGCCGCCATCATGCAGGAACTTGGCTGTTGGAATGTTGCTAACCAAAGGTGCGCCTGCCAGCGAATAGTCAACGATACCCACATAGCCGGACTCTTTCTGGTTAACCACCCACACGGGCGCAAATTCCGAGGCAACAATAGCCGCGACACGCACTTCAGGCAG
>DAOWLL010000240.1 GCA_030641945.1 Gammaproteobacteria bacterium
GAATGGTACTTCGTTTGCTTTATTTCAGCAGCGACTTTTTCAGCTTTTTTTTTTCAGCCACCGGTTTCAATTCTTCTGTACCGCCGTTGGGATTTATCCACGGAAAATCGTCATCATCACTTTCAACAACTTTTTCACTTTTATCAATTTTGGCCAATGGCAAAATACTGTTTTCCATGCGCTCATTGATCATTTCTTCTACAAGGTCGACATCGATGGTTTTCTTTTGATCAGCAAAACCATAAACCAGCGCTGTGTCGCATAGCAGGTTAATCAGGCGCGGTATGCCACCGCTATATTGATGTATCAACCTGCAGGCATCCGGAGTAAAGATATCATCCGTTGCGCCTGCAGTGACCAGCCGATGCTGAATATAGGTACAGGTCTCTAATGAACTTAATGCGTCAAGATGATAATCAACCGAGATACGCTGGGCAAACTGCATTAGCTCCGGCTTCCGCAACGTGTCCTTCAGATCCGGCTGCCCCGACAGTATCACCTGCAGCACGAGGTCTTTTTCTGAATTGATATTTGACAGCATGCGCAACTCTTCCAGAGTTGTTGCAGACATATTTTGCGCCTCATCAACGATCAATAACGTGGTTTTGTTGTTGGCATATTGCTCAAGCAGGAAATCTACCAGGAGCTGATGCATTTCAACTTTACCCAGGCCGGGCTGATGTATGCCGTATGCTGACAGCACCCAATCCAGTAATTCACCGAAGGACTGGTGGGTATTGGTAATCATGCCTACAGTAATGTTATCTTCTATGGTAGCGAGCAACCTGCGCAGCAATGTTGTTTTTCCAGCGCCGATTTCACCGCTAATGACACAGAATCCGGCATTATTCATCAGGGCGTATTCGAGCAAGGCGAGCGCAACCTTGTGCTTCTTGCCCAGATAGAGGAACTCCGGATCCGGTAATAATGAAAACGGCTTGGCTTCCAGGCCATAAAATGATTCATACATAAGCTTTGCTACTCTGAAAATCCATTTGTTACGCCACAGTCAAATTTACCTGCCAGCATCTATTGGCATCCTGCAATTCTCGATCAAACATATCCATATAATAGACCCACAAGAAGGTGAAATGGAGACTTTTACTTTGAAAAACAAGCAGTTTGGCCATATGCTGCTGTAAATCAGTCTGTTTTAACGATATTGACCGAATAATCATCAAAAATGCTGGAATTGGCTAAACGTAATTGGCAAGGCGCACTGGCTGACGCTTTGAGCCCCAGCTACCATGGCCGTCTTCGAAGACACCGGCACATCGAGTGCCGCACTTATTGCAGCAGCCATTTGCATCGAGATTCCATTCACCCAGCTCATACCAGTCGCGCTCGATTAAACGTACTCCGCATGAATGGCAGTAGGTGCTGTCACCTTCCTTGTCATGAACATTGCCCGTGTACGCATAACGCACACCATTTTTCATTGCTATTTCACGTGAACGTTGAAGCGTCGCTGTCGGTGTCCGCGGAGCATCCATCAGCTTGTAATCTGGATGAAACGCGGTGAAATGCATTGGCACCTCCGGCCCCAGCTTGTCGACTACCCATTGCGTCATTTCATCGATTTCCTTTTCACTGTCGTTGTAACCGGGAATCAGCAGGGTTGTAAGTTCCATCCAGACATCAGTCTCATTATGTATATATTCGATAGTTTCCAGAATCGGCGCCAGGTGTGAACCCGTCACCTTCCAGTAGAATTTTTCGGTAAACGCTTTCAGATCAACATTGGCCGCATCCATGTATTGAAAAAACTCCTTGCGCGGCTCGGGACTGATATAACCAGCGGTAACAGCGACTGATTTGATATTACGCGCTCTACAGGCCCTGGCCACATCAATGGCATACTCATGAAAAATAACAGGATCATTGTAGGTGTAGGCCACGCTGCGACAACCCAGCTCTTCAGCAGCACGTGCAATGGTTTCCGGATCAGCCTTATCCATTAACGTATCGAGCTGGCGGGACTTGCTGATATCCCAGTTCTGACAAAACTTACAGGCAAGGTTACAGCCCGCGGTGCCAAAGGAAAGCACCGGGGTGCCTGGTAAAAAGTGGTTCAGCGGTTTTTTCTCAATAGGATCAATGCAGTAGCCGCTGGAGCGTCCATAAGTTGTGAGCACAATCTGATCTTTGACGTTAGCGCGTACGAAACAAAGCCCTCGCTGGCCATCGTGAAGTTTACATTCCCGGGGACACAAGTCACATTGAATTCGCCCGTCTTCAAGCTTATGCCAGTAACGGGTCGGCACTACGCCAGCATCATCAAGCGATATTTTTTCGTGTGGAGTCGTCATTACATTAACTACTGTATATAACTATAAATAATGATCTATTGATAAATATCAAGGAATAACCCGAAGTAAATAAGAAATATATTTCTGTCTGTACAAACAGGCCCTGAAAGCACCATAATATTTATCAGAGGTGAAAAATGTCCATAATACGTCAAGCAGCCGTTGCCGGCCTGTTCTATCCGGCTGATGCTGCGCAATTGCACAGAGATATTCAGTCGATGTTATCCGTGACTGAACAAACAGATTCGACGCCAAAAGCATTGATTGTGCCCCATGCAGGTTACATTTATTCCGGTCCAGTTGCAGCAAGTGCTTTCGCACAACTCAAAAACATCAGGCATATAATTAAGCGCGTAATCCTGCTCGGCCCCTGTCACCGGGTACCGCTGCGCGGCCTTGCGACCAGCAGTGCTGATTTTTTTGAAACGCCCCTCGGATCCATAAAAATTGATCATGAAGCGATAAATCAGATCGCATCGCTTCCCCAGGTAGAAGAATATGATTTAACGCATCAGCAGGAGCATAGCCTCGAAGTACAGCTTCCCTTCCTGCAGGAAGTGCTTGATGAATTCAGCCTGGTCCCTCTTGTTGTTGGCGACACCAGCGCTGAAGAAGTCAGCGAGGTTCTTGAAAGGCTTTGGGGCGGCGATGAAACCCTGATCGTTATATCTTCCGACCTGAGCCATTACCATAACTACAATACCGCTCGCGCCATGGACAGTGAGACCTGTGTTGCAATCGAGCAGATGAACCCAGCGGCTATTCATTACGACCAGGCGTGTGGGCGCAACCCGGTAAATGGCTTGCTTCTGGCTGCTAAAAAACATGGGCTTCACGCAGCCACGCTTGATCTTCGCAACTCAGGTGACACAGCAGGTGATAAAAGCAACGTGGTTGGCTATGGCGCATGGGCCTTCAGCTAACCATGCCATCGATCATGTTAAGTGCAGAAAACCAGCTGTTATTGCGAGAGCTTGCATTCAAATCAATCAAACATGGCCTGGAAACCGGCACAGCACTCGAAATCAATATTGCACAATACCCTGCAGAACTGCAGACAAACAAAGCGACCTTTGTCACCCTGCACCGCAATAAAGAATTACGCGGCTGTATCGGCATACTCAAACCGGTCCGCCCTCTGGCTGAAGACGTTGCATACAATGCATGGGCGGCCGCATTCACTGACAGCCGGTTTATGCCATTGAATGCAAGCGAACTGGGCGGCCTGGATATCCACATCTCTATTCTCGGCACGCCCGAGGAAATGGACTTCACTTCCGAGCACGACCTGGTAACACAGATCAGGCCCGGCATTGACGGCCTCATCCTGGAACAGGGTTTTAACAAAGGCACTTTTCTGCCCTCCGTATGGGAGTCGCTCACTGATTCACGCGAGTTTCTGAATCACCTTAAACAAAAAGCAGGGCTGCCGGCAAACTACTGGAGCGACCACATAAAGATAAAGCGATATACCGTCGAAGAATTTTGACGCCATGCATAGGGCACGGAAAAATGAATTTAAATCATTGGGCCTTCCCCAAATACAGTGGGTTAAACAGATAAAAAGCTTTACCACAGAGGCACAGAGGTTTTTAAGTTTTATTCAACGCAAAGGCGCAAAGACGCCAAGTTCGCAAAGATTATTATGGGTGTTCGTAGGAGCGGCTTTAGCCGCGAATTGTCAATATTCGCGACTAAAGCCGCTCCTACCCATGTCCCCGAACACCTGTTACCCATGTGTCCGGTCTAAACAGTTACACTTCATCCGGGCTACAAACCTCTTCACACACAACATCATTCGCGTGTTTTGCGGGGGCCGTGTAGCGGTAGGCGGCTAAAACCTCTGTGTTCTCTGTGAC
>DAOWLL010000518.1 GCA_030641945.1 Gammaproteobacteria bacterium
ATACGATAAATTTTTGCCACAGAGGCTAATACTTGTTTTGTCGTTTTGATCTTGACTACAGTGAACGTGGGAGCGGCTTTAGCCGCGAACAGCCATAATCGCGGCTAAAGCCGCTCCTACAAAACTATAAACCTCTGTGCCTCTGTGGCAGGCATTTGAATATTTACCCACTCGATGCAGGAAGCGCCAATAATTTAAACATCAATAAGCAAAGCGTGACTAACATCACGCGCTTGCACAGCATCACATCAAAACCAAGCATCGATGACCGGCTGGCAATACCAGTCTGGCTTGCACTCTTTTTCTATTCTCGCTAGATTGGTAACTGTTATATATTCTACCGGGTTTCATGTGGCGGACTGTTTTTGATATTTGGTATTAAATATTTGAATGGCACTATAGTATGAAAGCTATTTTATTTGATCTGGATGGCGTGCTATATACGGGTGAAAATGCCATCGAAGGGGCAGCAGATGTCATTAACTGGTGCGTGGACGAAGCAGTACCTCACCTTTTTCTGACGAATACCACCTCACGTCCCAGGGCTGCACTGGTAGATAAACTTGCCGGATTCAGTATCGTGACTAATCCTGATGATTTCCTTACTCCAGCACTTGCAGCAACGCAGTGGTTAAGCAACAACATTAATGGAAAGATAGCGCTATTTATTCCTGATGCAACGCGCGATGAATTTGCAGACTTTGAACAATGCGAGGACAACGCTGAACAGGGCGCACAAGCTGTGATCGTTGGTGACCTGGGAGAAGCCTGGAATTTCAAAATGCTGAACCGCGCATTTCGACTGCTGATGAACAACCCTGATACAAAACTTATCGCCCTGGGCATGACCCGTTACTGGCGTGCGCAAGACGGTCTCAGGCTGGATGCAGCACCCTTTGTAAAAGCCCTGGAACATGCAAGCGGTCGCGAAGCCATCGTATTGGGAAAACCCTCAAAAGAATTTTACTCAAGTGCACTGGACAGGCTTGGTTGTGACGCCAGCGAGACCATCATGATTGGAGATGATATCAGGGGTGATATCGAAGCATCACAGCGTGCCGGTATTCGAGGCTTACTGGTAACAACAGGCAAGTTTCAGCAGACTGATCTTGAGCAGGGCATCAAACCTTTTGACGTAATCGACAGTATTGCTGATCTGCCCGCATGGTGGGCTTCGCACAGCTGACACATGCATCTATAGATACAATTAAAACCAGTTACATTTGTTGAAACCTTAATGCACTCACTCGCATACAGAGTTCAACCGTGTCGCTGACAAACCCGGACAGGTTATCCATGCCAAAATCCGAGCGTCGAATATTTGCATGCCCAATAACTACAATTTCCTGTTCATGATCTGCACGTCCGCCTATTATATTGGTTACCTCAATTCTGAACCTGATAGGTTTGGTTACGCCGTGCATCGTCAAAGTGCCGAACAAGCTTGCAGTCGTATCACTTTCCCATCTTAGCGCTGTGCTAACAAACAGTATTTTCGGGAATTGTTTCGCATGAAGAAAGCGCTCACTTCTCAACATGTCTTTAATGAATCCATAATCCGTTTTCAGGCTATCCGAATCAATCATCACCAGCATTTGCGATTCATCACCCCAGACTTCGCGACGCAAGGCGAGCCCGCCTTGAAAGCCCTGAAACTCCGCTTCAACCCGCCCGATCAGACTATCGACACAGAAGCCGACTCTTGAAGTAGTCGAGTGAATTCGATACAGATGCCCGTCTTTCGCCGCTTTCAGCATCTCTGCCACTATCGCCTGATCAACAGCACCGTCTCTGAAAGGCGCACAGATCCGGTTGTCAGCTGCATGAACAGAGCTGGAGAAAAGCATCAGAACAATAAAAAAGAATTTATGCATCTATCTCATCAAAAGAAAGCCACCACCTCAATTATAAGTAACAGAGCGGGCAGCGCGATTGAGATATATCAATGTCTGCTAAATCAGTGAATACGCCACCGGCTTTAGCCGATGGCTACGGGTTACGGCAATAAGCCGATTTGATCGGCCCTGTGGCCGATTACCCCCTCTCC
>DAOWLL010000499.1 GCA_030641945.1 Gammaproteobacteria bacterium
AGATAATCCTTGATGAGGTTGAACGTTCACGGCGTTTCTTTATTGGAATATTGGGCGAACGCTACGGCTCAATTCCAGATGACATTCCTGAGGACGCCAAATTTGCACATCCATGGCTTAAAGATTATCCTGACCATTCCCTAACAGCACTGGAGATTGTTCATGGTGTGCTAATTAATCTGGAATTGTCTAAACGCAGCTTTTTCTATTTCCGCAATCCGGATTTTATCTCTAAAATGCCAGAAAATATGCATGGCGATTTCATTGCCGAAAATTCCGATTCAACGCAAAAGCTTGTAGCTCTGAAAGATGAAATTCGGTATTCAGAACGACCGGTAATGGAGAATTATCCATATCGTTGGGATGGTTCTAAAGAAAGCCTTGTAGACCTGGAAGCATTCGGACAGCAGGTGCTGGAGGATCTGTGGACTGCAATCTCTGAGGAATACCCGGAAGATGTACCTGAATCCGACCCATTGGCTGTAGAGCGTCAGATGCACGAAGCCTTTGCAGAAGAGCGCTCGCACCTGCATACTGGACGTATTGAGGAAGCAGCACTACTGACCAAACATGTACAAGGTACAGACAGGCAGCCTGTTGTTATTATCGGTGAATCCGGTAGCGGTAAGTCGGCATTCCTGGGAACATGGTACAGGGGATACGCTGCGGAGCATCCTGATGATTACGTGCTTGCCTATTTCATCGGTGCCAGCCCTGATTCTACTGATTACATGCGGTTGCTGCGCAACATGTGTAAGGAATTGAAATCTGAGTTTGATCTTGAAGAAAAACTGCCCGAAGATGATAAGAACCTATCTGAAGCATTGATGTCACTACTTCTGACTGCTTCGCAAGGCAGACGAGTTGTGATCTTGCTTGATGCACTTGACCAGTTATCAGCGAAAGAGGGAGCAAACGGTCTGGGCTGGTTGCTTGATTATCTACCCGCAAATGTACATCTGGTCATAAGCAGCCTGGAAGGTGATAGTCTTGAGGTTTTACGCAGGCGAGGTGCCAAAGAGATACCATTGCAGCAGTTAACAATAGATGAGCAGCGGCAGATCGTGCAGGCCCAATTGAATGAATGGGGGCGCAAATTGGATGAACAGCAGATATCCGCACTTTTAACCCATCCGGGAGTTGAGAATCCACTCTACCTTCGTGTAGCTTTAGAGGAACTGCGACTTTTTGGCAGTTATGAGCAATTGACACCGCGGATTAAAGCACTTGCACCTGATGTTTCAAGTCTTTTCGATCAGGTATTGGCAAGGCTGGAGGAAGACCATGGACGTGAGTTTGTGACTGAGGCTTTCTCACTTCTTGGATGTTCCCGATACGGACTGAGTGAAAATGAATTACTGGAACTGCTGCGCAGGGAAGGAGAGGAGCAGTTGCCGCGCGCTTTGTTGGCACGACTTTCCCGCAGCGCAAAGGCATATCTGGTGCAGCGCGGTGAACTTGTCAGCTTCTTCCACCGCCACCTTGCTGATGCAGTTGCAGCGCGTTATCTGACCCATGAGAACAGACATGCAAAGCTGGCCGCATACTTCAAGCAGACATCACTTGAGCGCAAACTGGATGAGTTTCCGTATCAACTCCAGCATGCTGAAGAGTGGCAGTCTCTGGCTGCGGCACTGAGTGATCTCGACTTTTTTAAGTATGCATGGGATCAGGAGCGTAAATACGAATGGATAGCTTACTGGCGCTCACTTCAAGGGCGCTTTGAGCCGGAAATATGCTACCAGAGAGCAATAGAGGCAAAGGAAAAAGTTGAAGGCAAAACCGTAGCTGTTGCTGCCTTGTTAAATATCATCGGAATGCTCCTTTACGATATGGCGATGTACCCCTCTGCCTTACCTTTTTATAAATGGGCACTGGACATAAATGAAAAAGCTCTCGGCCCTGACCATCGAGATGTTGCGGCATCACTAAACAATCTGGCAGCACTTTATTATTCACTGGGCAACTATGACTAAGCAGAACCACTTATTATTCGGGCACTGGATATATCGGAAAAAGCTCTCGGCCCTAACCATCCATCTGTTGCGACATAAATAAACAATCTGGCAGCACTTTATAAACAGAATCTTATAAAAATATAACGCTGCCGCCGATCATACGCGTGTAGATATCTGTGGTCGCAGTAACATTAAAAAATAAA
>DAOWLL010000508.1 GCA_030641945.1 Gammaproteobacteria bacterium
ACGAATAATTAAAAAAAAAACAGTATCTGCCGCTGATCCGGCCGCTGGCACGTAACATAACGGTGTACGTGTCAAGCAACGACAGTCCACTGGCGTTGTCACGGCAGGTGCACGGTTATCCGCGGTTGGGTGAGGCCGGTGAACATCTTCAAGGCTTGACCGACGTCGAAATAATCGATCTTTCCGATATCCCGATACGTGGTCCTTCAGGTCATGTTTATCATCTTTATCAGAGCATCGTGACGGAAGATCTTGATCAGTTGATAAACGAGAACAAGCCAGCGGCGCAACGCAGGAATCTTAAGCATAGTGGTGAACACCAGTGGCGCTTGCAGCAAGCTGAGGGTGATTAAAAAGATTCTCAAAAAGCCGCAAAGCTTATATTTTTCGTGTAGGAGCGACTTTAGTCGCGAATTACTTGCGCTAATGTACATGGTGTTCGCGGCTAAAGCCGCTCCTACAGTTGCGAATTGCAGTTACGCTTCTGGTAAAAAACAAGTAACACATACATGCCCAGTGCGGCAGTAAGGTGTTTCAATGAATGCCCGCTGATAAAGCCCAGCATATCAAATACCTCACCATCAAAATGCTCAAACAGCTTGGCCGCGATGTATGCCAGCAACAGCCACCAGTAAGCATGGACATGAGTACATTTTGAGCGGAAGCAAACAAGCATGATGGGTATTGCCAGTATCGGGTAGAACTGCACCAGCGCATAGAACCTCAGATCACCTTCCCCACGGATTTCACTGAAATGCCAGTACACAACCGATAAAATGCCGGCCAGTATGAGTGGCAGCAGCAGGGCCTTGCCGGATCGGATCGAAATAAACTCGCTGATAATGATCGAGAACAGGGTCATGAAAGCGATGGTCATCGGCAGCCGGTCCCAGACCAGGGTCTGGTTATCGGGTGATATATGGTAATAACCGGAGCCGAAACCAACAAGAAATGTGCCGAAGAAAAGCAATACATAGGCGATATTGGTATCGTCTATAACTTTTAGCTTGTCCGGGAATCTTAATTTATATAAGCCCAGCAAGCCTACTAATACAAAAGGAAGATTGGATACTACATTCCAGAAATTCGGGATTGACCATATCTCCCTTGTATCAACAAAAAGGTGGTAACTGACGTCTTGTGCAATCGGGTCCAGAGACAGTATTCCAGGTATTGCGATCAAAGCCGTGGCAATGATCAGTGCAAATCCAAGCTTCTCTTTTTTATCAGGACTCATAAAACAAGATCTTTTCGCGGTTTATTCGATCGTACAATTATAATTTGAACCCGTAATAATTACTGCTGAAAAGTAAGCTGCAGGATTTCAGTATTAGCGGCCATTTTTTTCTGCTGGAGAACATAAGCACAGGAAATATCGGTTTTTATTATTCCTGTGTGTGGTAAAACTAGCCATTATTTTAATTAGATGGAGAAGCAGATGCCGCAAATAAGCGAAGGCCTTGAATACGAAGATCAGATTCCCGGTGACGGTGATGAAGCTACGCCCGGCCAGACGGTTGAAGTGCACTACACCGGCTGGCTGACAGATGGCAAGGAGTTTGATTCCAGTCATAACCGCAATGAAACCTTTCGCTTCAAACTGGGCGGCGGCCAGGTGATCCAGGGCTGGGACCAGGGTGTTGCCGGGATGAAAGTCGGTGGTGTGCGTAAACTGACGATTGCACCGGAATTTGGTTATGGTGCGCGTGGCGCAGGTGGCGTAATAACGCCGAATGCAACACTGATATTCAAGGTTGAGTTAATCAGCGTTAGTTAAGCTGTTGTGGTTCAGGCTTGATCTGAAGGAAATCGCCAGCAACGCTTCGCTTATGCTGGCCTACTTACTGTATTCGTACAGGCAAGAACATTCGAACAGATCATTTAATAATTCACCGCAACGGCGCAAAGGCCGCAAAGAAATACGATTGTTTTACCGCGGAGGCGCGGAGACGCAGAGAACAGCGTATACCATATGTATGCTGGTTCTGTACCCGTAGGCCGGGATAAGGCTTTGCCGTTCCCGGTTTGCTATGGACTTGCCTGCAACGCTTCGCTTATGCAGGCCTACAACAACGCTTCGTAGGCCAGGATAAGGCGCTAGC
>DAOWLL010000474.1 GCA_030641945.1 Gammaproteobacteria bacterium
ATATAGAATAAATCTAATGACAAAATGTCATGCAGCGTAGCTGGATGTGAAGGCCAGAGGGGTATTGTTTATGGAGCATGAAGTTGAGCTTGTATCTTTAGAAGAGGAGTTCGTATCTTCAGAAGAGGAGTTCGTATCTTCAGAAGATCCGTTCGTATCTTCGATCGAGCTGCAATCCATGGTCAACAGCCATGAGAACCCTTTTGTTATCATCGACAGAAATTACCGCATCGTCGCTGTGAACGATGCCTATGAAAAAATTTATTCTTATCCTGATGGCAATGCCGTCGGCAAAATGTGTTACCAGGTTAGTCATGGCAATGAACATCCCTGCCACCAGGAAGGGGAAGAGTGTCCGCATGACCATATTTTTGATACCGGTGAGCACTGTGTCTGTGCCCATGTCCATGTTGATGCCGGCCATCGTATGCACCAGGTCCGAGTTTCTGCCTACCCGCTGCAAGGATCAGACGGTCAGTTGTATATGGGTGAATGCATCGAGCAGGTTACATCGCCTGATAACCGCCGCAGCGGCAGTGAACGTATGGTTGGCAACACGCCTACTTTTCTTGCCTGTGTTCAGCAGCTCAGCGTAGCGGCAGGGTCGAATGCGCCGGTGTTGCTGCAGGGCGAGACCGGTACCGGCAAGGAGCTCGCCGCTGAATATATACACGTGCATTCAACGCGCAGTGACAGGCCGTTCCAGATCGTCGACAGCACGGTGCTGACAGATAATCTGTTTGAGGCAGAAGTATTCGGTCATGAACGCGGCGCCTATACCGGCAGCGTTGGTGAAAAGCAGGGCCTGTTCGAGCTGGCGGAAGGCGGCACGGTTTTTCTCGATGAAATCGGTGATTTGCCGTCATCACAGCAGGCCAAGTTGCTACGCGTACTCGAGACCGGGCAGTTCCGTCGCGTTGGCGGTGTGAAAACAATGAAGTGCGATGTGCGCATCATTTGCGCGACCAACCGGCACCTGTGGGAAGCGGTGCAGGCAGGTACATTTCGCGAGGACCTCTACTACCGGATAGCCTGCCTGAATATCCGGCTGCCAAGCCTGCGCGAACGTCTCGATGATGTGCAAACCCTGGCGCGTAACCTGATCGAGAGCATTAATCGTGCCATGCGCTGCAGTTACCATCTTACTGACGATGTCTACGAGCGTTTACAGGCCTATGATTACCCGGGCAATATACGCGAACTGCGCAATGTGCTGTTTATTGCAGCGACACATAGCCAAAATCGTGAAATCAACGGCGAACTGATCGACAATGTCTTCAAGAACCTGCCGCAGTGTAATGGTCAGGATGAGGCAACCCGCGCAGAAAGAAATTACTCACCACCGATGAAGGCTGCGCAATCATCGTCGATAACACCGCCGATAGCGGAATCGCCGTCTACACTGAAAGACCTCGAAGCCGATCACATCATGCAGCTGCTAGACCGCTACAGTGGTAATCGTAAGAAAGTTGCTGAAGCCCTGGGTATCAGCGAGCGCACCATCTACCGCAAGCTGAAGAAGCTTGACCTGGCCTGATCTGGCCAAATCACCCCCTGAGAATCAGTAGCCACCGGTCTTGTTGCTGAAAACATGACGGCCTGACAATTTTGTCATGTTGTCATGACAAAACCGCAGTCCTTGTCAGGCGATGGCTGCATCTTCACTGTGACCGTTCTTCTAAAATCATTGGGTTACTGTCGATAAGAAACTGGCATCGTTCTTGCTGTATATTTAGATACCGCATGAGTTCGAGACTCGCAGAGCCATATTATGCGTAACGACAGCAGCTGCCGAAGAGTGGTTCTAGTCGGAAGGAGCCCCGGGATGTTTTGCATCAATCCCGGACAGAATAATGAATTTAAATGAAAGAAAACCAAGGGGATAGTTAAATGAGCGCAATAACTTCCGTACAACCACTGAAAACCCGGTGGGTTTCTATTTTTTTGATAGCGATGCTAATAGTGCTCACGGCACTGATGACAGCACCATCCGCACACGCCCAAAGTAACTATCTGACTGCGTGGGAGACCCTCTATCCGGGCTCTGCTTCGGGCAACAACGCGGGCTGTCAGCTCTGCCACGGGACCAATACCCAGAACATCAATCCCTACGGCTTTGCATTGGCCCAGTGCAATGGCGCCAGCGGAACCATCACACAGCGCATTCAGGCTGTCGAGGGTGTGAACTCTGACGGTGATACGGCTCAACCGGGTGGATACAGCAACCTTGAAGAAACCAACGCTGACACCCAGCCCGGCTGGACCACGGGCGCGATGCCGGTCTGGAACCGCGGCAACTGCTCTGCGCAGGGTACCAACAC
>DAOWLL010000115.1 GCA_030641945.1 Gammaproteobacteria bacterium
CTATTAACTGTCATTCCAATATGTTGCCGGGAACAGCAAAGCCTTATCCCGGCCTACAGCATTTCATTATTCATTATTCATTGCCTTTCAGCATCGGCTCTAGTCCCACCCATACATTCCTCATAATCTGCGGCTGTGCTTCGGCATTCGGGTGAATGCCGTCTGGCTGCATCAACTCCCGGTTCTCGGCAACCTGGTCGAGCATGCGCGGTACCAGTGGTATGTCATAACGTTCGGCCAGGCCACGATATAGCGCAGCGAACTGTTCAATGTAGACAGGCCCGTAATTAGGCGGCAGGCGTACGCCTGAAAGCAGCACCTGTACATCGTCTTTCTGGCAATGTTGAATGATGCTGGCGAGGCTGTTTTCTATCTCGGTAAATGCGAGTCCGCGCAATCCGTCGTTGCCGCCCAGGGCAACAATCACGATTGCCGGTTTATGCTCCTGCAAGGCAGAATCGATGCGGGTTAATCCGGTACGCGTGGTATCACCGCTAACGCTTGCGTTAATGACCTTATAATCATAGCCTTGTCTGGATATCTGCTGCTGCAGAAGAGCAACCCATCCTTCGTCGGTATTAATACCCCAGGCACCACTAAGGCTGTCACCTAATACCAGGATAGAAGCCGGTGTTTTATTCTCGGCGAACGCAGTATGGTTAAGCAGCAGAATAATGCAGAATAATACTGGCCGGTAAAATTTGGAGTATTTCGTAATCATGTCAAATACATATGTTGAAGCCCGTAACCTGGGGAAACAGGTAAGTACCCGTGAAGGCGTGCTGACCATACTGGATGATATCAATTTCAGGGTTGGTGCGGGAACTTCTGTAGCGATTCTGGGCGCTTCAGGTTCGGGTAAAACCACGCTGCTGGGTCTGTTAGCCGGGCTGGATACGCCAACACACGGCGAGGTTATTATTGACGGCCGCAATCTCAACGATTTTGATGAAGACGGGCGTGCACAGATCAGGGCCGAGCTGGTGGGTTTTGTGTTTCAGAATTTCCAGTTGTTATATGGATTGACCGCACTCGAGAATGTAATGCTGCCGCTGGAACTGGCACAAGCGCCTCATGCGCGTAAATCAGCTGAGGAACTGCTTGACCGCGTCGGGCTCGGCGAACGCATACAGCACTATCCGAACCAGCTGTCCGGCGGTGAACAGCAACGTTGTGCTATCGCACGCGCTTTTGCCACACGGCCCCGTTGCCTGTTCGCAGACGAACCCACCGGCAATCTCGACAGTGAAACCGGTAAACGTATTATTGATTTACTGTTTGAACTTAATATCGAGCAGGGCACAACACTGATCATGGCTACCCACGATGTGCAGCTGTCGCAGTTGTGCAAGCAAATGATTCATCTCGACAGCGGCCGCCTGGTCGAACATGCTACTGGAAACAACCATGACTGACCGGACGCAACAGAAAGGCCTTTCATTCCACTGGTTCACATCATGGCGCATGCTGTGGCGCGACTGGCGTGGCGGCGAACTCACCATCCTGGCCGTGGGCCTTGTGATTGCCGTAACCAGCATCACCGCAGTCGGCTTCTTTACCGATCGTATCGAACGCGGCCTGAAGCAGCAGTCTGCAGAGCTTATAGGTGCGGACCTCGTGATCACATCCGGGAGGAGTGATGTAGCCGACTATATAGAGGACGCACGTTCGCATCATTTTCAGGTTGCTACGACACAGCAGTTTCGCAGTATCGTACTCGGCAACGAGCGGCCGCAACTGGTCGAAGTCAAGGCAGTCACTGATGGTTATCCCTTGCGCGGCGCATTGCGAATAAGCGAGACCGCTTTTGGTGTTGATGAGGCCACCACGGGCATTCCTGCTTCGGGTAATATCTGGGTCGAGGCGCGGCTGCTGCAGTTGCTGGATCTCGATGTCGGCGATGAAGTCAGTCTCGGTACCACGACATTTAATATTCGCAAGGTACTGCGTTACGAACCTGACCGTGCGGGTGATATGTTCAGCGTCGCACCACGCGTATTGATGAACCGCTCTGATGTTGATGCCACCGGTCTGATCAGCACGGGAGCCCTGGTGAACTATCGCGTGCTGATCTCGGGCCCGCGCAGCAGTATCGACAGCTATCAAACAGCAATCAGGCACAGCCTGAGACCGGGCGAACAGATTTTGACGGTCGAAGAAGGCCGCCCAGAACTCAATACGGCGCTGGAACGGGCACAACAGTTTCTTGGTCTCGCGGCACTGATCAGTGTTTTGCTGGCTGGTGTTGCAGTTGCAACGGTAGCTTATCGCTTCACCTACCGACACCTCGATACCAGCGCCATGTTGCGTTGCCTTGGTGCATCCCAGCAAACCATCATTCAACTATTCACGCTGGAGATGCTATGGCTGTCTCTGTTGGCCAGCAGCGTCGGCTGTATACTCGGATTACTCACACAGTTTGTTATCACCGAATTACTCGACCAGCTGGTGCTGGCACAATTACCACCGCCGTCTTTCAAAGCCCTGTTTCTTGGCTACGCAACCGGAATCGTGATGCTGACAGGTTTCGCTATTCCACCTTTACTGTCTCTCAGGCGAGTGCCGCCGCTGCGCGTGTTGCGCAAAGACGTATCAGCGAACCCGGTCGGGGGCTGGGTTGTTTACCTTGCTGTTGTGATTTGCATGGCTGTGCTGTTGTACTGGCAAATCGGCAATCTTGAACTCGTTACCACCGTGCTTGGCGGAATCATCGCAACACTGCTTGTACTGGCGCTCGCAGCCTATGTGCTGATCCTGGTACTGAATGGTTTGCGCGGCCAGGTCGGTGTTGCCTGGCGTTTCGGCCTGGCAAACATATCCAGGAGACCGGCAAGCAGTGTCATCCAGATCGTCGCTTTCGGTCTCGGTATTATGGTGATGCTGTTACTTTCAACGGTACGTTCTGACCTGTTGAATGATTGGCAACGCAGCCTGCCTGATGATGCGCCCAACCATTTTGTGATTAATGTGCAGCCTGACCAGGTTGAAGGCATCAGTGATTATTTTAATCAGCGCGGCGTTTCCAATACAAAATTGTATCCCATGGTGCGTGCGCGCCTGATGGAAATTAATGGTAAACCGGCACGCACCTCGGATTATGCCAGTGAACGTGCGAAACACATGATCACCCGAGAATTTAATCTCTCATGGGCAGAGCAGATGCAGGTCGACAATACCCTGGTAGAAGGCTCATGGTGGAGCAGGGATGATTTCGGTACACCGTTGTTATCACTGGAGTCGAGTCTGGCAAAAACGCTGCATCTTCAAATGAACGACGTTCTCGGTTTCGATATCAATGGCACTGTCATCGACTTCACTATAACCAGTCTGCGCAGTGTTGACTGGGACACGTTCAATATCAATTTCTTTACCGTGGTTCCACCGGGTGTGCTGGAAGACAAGCCGGCAAACTGGGTGACCAGTGTTTACCTCGATGCCGAACAGCGCCAGCAACTTGGCGAGCTGGTGCGTTTGTTTCCCAATATAACCTTGATTGATGTTGATATCATCATGCAGCGTGTGCGCGGTATCATGGACCGGGTAACGCTTGCAGTCGAGTTTATATTTCTTTTCACAATACTGGCAGGACTGGCTGTCTTGTATGCCGCTATACAGGCCAACCAGGACGAACGCCGCTTTGAAAATGCCGTGTTGCGCACGCTGGGCGCCAGGAAAAAAACACTAGTGCTTGGCTTGATTGCAGAATTCGCCACACTCGGCGCCTTATCCGGTCTACTTGCCGGCCTTTCTGCAACCACGCTGGCCTGGCTGTTAGCCGAAATCATATTCAAGTTTGAATACCATTTCGATATCACTGTGGCATTGACGGGCGTCTTAAGTGGAACACTTATCGTTGTCATCGCTGGAATGTTGGGTACACACAGCGTGTTAACACATCCACCTGTTGAAACACTGCGAGAAAGAACTGCTTAAGTTAATGAATAATTAATAATGAATAGTGAATAATGGAAGTATGGGGACAGTATAGTAAGTCTGTGTATCAATCCCTTGGTAAACCCTGGTCTGCAGCAGCATCTGTTCTAATAGCTTAGAAGTAGTAATTGAACGTGTCAGACCTCTTTAAGCCTGGCGCGTTTGTGTTTATGAGTAGATAAAAAATGAAAATTTTGCGTGAACCGCTGGTGCATTTTATGTTCATCGGCGCAGTAATTTACCTGTTATACGCCGTGTTCGCCGAACCGGCAGCGGAAGAAACCGACAAGACCATCGTCGTCAGCGCAGGCGAAATCGAGTGGATGCAAACCGCCTGGCAGAAACGCTGGAACCGGCCGCCGACCGATGCAGAGTTCGACGGCCTGATTCAGCAGTACATCAAGGAGACCGTGCTGTATCGTGAAGCGCTGACCATGGGGTTGAACAAGCATGACATCGTCATCCGTCGCCGCCTGGCTCAGAAACTGGAGTTCCTCGCCAGGGACCTGGTGTCATTGACGCCACCCACCGAGGAGGAACTGCAGACTTATTTTACCGAACACCAGGATCGCTACCAGGACCCGGTACGCTTCACCTTTACCCAGGTGTTTATCGACCCGGACAAGCGCGGCGACGCAACGCTGGATGACGCCGAAAAGATCAAGGCGACATTGATGGCGCAAGGTAATGTTATTGATGATGCCGGTGCGCTGGGCGATGACTTTATGTTGCAGAACTATTACCCGGAAAATGATCAGGCCGATATTCAGAAGCTGTTCGGCAGCGGTTTTGCTGAATCGCTGGCGGAGTTATCAATCGGGCATTGGCACGGGCCGGTACTGTCCGGCTACGGTGTGCATCTTGTATACGTGCACAGCATTATCGAACCACCGGCGGCAGTCTTTGCCGAGGTGCGCGAGCGTGTGGTGCAGGACTGGAAGACTGAAAAGGGGGAGGCGCTCAATAAGCAGTTCTACGACAGTCTGCGGGAGCAGTACACCATCGTCATTGAAGAGCCAACGGACGATGACAAGATTGCAACCATGCAGGAGAAAACGCCTTGATGCGGTTTCTCAAACCCCTGTGCCTGGCCTTCGTTTCCATCGTGCTGGCCGGTCTATCGGTGATGCCAGTAAATGCCGATGAGATTCGTCCCGCGCTGCTGGATATCAAAGAACAAAATACCGGCTTGTTTGCCGTCACCTGGAAGGTGCCCACGCGTGGCAATCGGGTGCTGGCCATAACAGCACAACTGCCGGCCAGCCTGGAGTTATTGGGTTCACCAACCGTGCAAGTCCTTCCAGGTGCCCGCATCGAACAAGCTACGTACAAGAATAACGGCGAGTCGTTGACCGGCCAGAGCATTGTCATCGATGGCCTGACTGCCGTGCAAACCGATGTGCTGCTGCTTATCCAGCTGCAAGATGGTACCTCGCATTCGGCTATCCTGCGGCCGGCTTCACCCGAGTTCACCATCCCGCTGCAGGCATCAAAGCTTGAAGTTGCCGGCGACTATTGGCGCCTGGGCACGATTCATATCCTTGAAGGTATTGACCATCTGCTGTTCGTGCTGGCGCTGCTGCTGATCGTGTCCGGCTTCGGTCCGCTGCTGAAAGCGGTGACGGCATTCACCGTCGCGCACAGTATTACGCTGGCACTGGCAACACTGGGCGTTGTGCATGTGCCATCAGCACCCACCGAAGCCATCATTGCCCTGAGCATCCTGTTCCTCGCTTCTGAAATCATCCATAAGCATAACGGTCAGATCAGTCTGACGGAACGTTATCCCTGGGTAATTGCCTTTGTTTTCGGCCTGTTCCACGGCCTCGGTTTTGCCGGTGCGCTGTCTGAAATCGGCGTACCGCAACATGAGGTGCCGTTGGCGTTGTTCATGTTCAACGTCGGCGTGGAAACCGGGCAGTTGTTGTTCATTGCGGTTGTCCTCAGTCTGCTGGCGTTGCTGCGGCGCTTACCTGTCACGCTACCGCAAGGCGCCTGGCGTGTGCTGCCATACGGTATTGGCAGTGTTGCAGCGTTCTGGACGATCGATCGGGTGTTGTCGTTTTTGCCATTCTCAGTTTGGGGTTAGTGATTAAGGGCCTTAACTACATCAAGTGGGTAAAGATTCAAATGATTGCCACAGAGTCACAGAGAACACAGAGAACACAGAGAACACAGAGAACACAGAGAACACAGAGGTTTTAGCCGCGAATAACGCAAAAAACGCAAATATTTGGTTTTTACAGAATCCATAAATATTCTTC
>DAOWLL010000400.1 GCA_030641945.1 Gammaproteobacteria bacterium
GAAAAAGACTGAACCCATGAATGAAAAAAATATTGCATATGTGCATTGTCAATCATTCGCCCGGCCTGTTCATACTCTGAATAAATCCATTGTCATTCAATCGCTTACGATAAGCTTTGCCAGTGTATTCAATACCACGGTCACTATGAATTAATAGACCTGTAGCAGCTTGTCGATTCTTCAATGCCTGGTCAATCCCGCCAGGACCAAGGTGACCTTTCGGTTCTTACCAGGTGTAAAAGTCAGACGGAAGTATTATTAATTAGCCAGCTATTCCGATTGATCAAAATTGAATCCCTCCGTCATTTTTTACTTAGGGCGTACGACAAATGCGATTGCTGCTCATTGGTCACCGACCCCGTTCCTGATACCATGCCTGATAATTTATAGCTTGTACCACTCTGCGGGAGAACCATGCTCAAGAATCTGTTGCACCCCAACTGGCAGCATTCCGATGCAGCAATACGCTGTCGGGCCATCGAGGAAGGCCGGCTCGATGCTGACATCCTGTTTGAACTGGCAAAAACGGACCCTGAACCCGGCGTTCGCGCGCTGGCTGTGTCCCGCATGCAGGACCTGCAGCAATTGATAGCGCTCGCGGAGTGTAGACAGGACGCCGCAGATGCTGGCGTGCCCGCCCGGCTGCATGATCTGATCCTGGCCGCCGATCCGCAGATCGCACCCGATATGCAGACGCTGCAGCGCTGCTATGAGCTGTGTTCAGCTGAACAGCAGCGCCTGTCGTTGCTGCTGCATGCGCCTTATGCGGCGTTGCGCCAGATGGCTGCGGATGGCGTCCATCAGGATGAAGCGCTCGAGCAGTGCGTCATGAACGACAAGGCCAGCGAGGTTCGTCGAGCGGCAGTTTTGCGGATCGAAAACGAAGATATCCTGCGGCACATCGCCAAACAATTACGCGGCAGTGACAAAACCACAGCCAGGCTCGCTGATGAGATATGCGCACAGTTGCAGCAGCAACGGGACAAGGTGTTGCAGCAACGACTGCTGCTGACCGAGCTGCAGGCATATGCCGAAGGGGCAAAGCCGTTGAATGAGGCCGTTATCGACAAGCACATCAGGCAGTGGGAAAACATCGCCGATGATGCAGACGGTGAAGATCTGGACCGTTTCGATGCATTGCAGGCCTTGCTGCAGCCACAACTTGAAAAACACCGGCGCCTGCTGGAGCAGGAACGCGAGGGCCGGTCGGTGCGCGAGGGGCTCTTGCAGGTGCTGACGGAACTGGCAGAACACGGCCGGCAACTGGAACCAGAAGAATCGGAGCAGCGCCTGATGGCAGCTGAGGCCCGCTGGCGAGAACTCACAGCGATGCAGAACACGGGTGCGCAGCAGCGCTTCGAACAGGATTTTCAAACGGTCGTACAGCGTGTCCACGGCGTGATCAGGCAACGGCGTGAACAGGCTGAAGTCCAGCACCGGCTCGATTCGGCGATTGCCAGCCTGGAAGCCCGTTTGCAGGCAAAGACCCTGTCGGCGAAGGTCATCAGCAAGGCACGGGAGCAGCGTGACAGCCTGATCGACGGCATCGAAGACAGGCAGACGTTCGAGAAACCGCTGCAGCGAGTGCGTAATCTGGTCGAGAAGCTGGAAAACAGACTGGCTGAACAACAGGCGCGGGAGCACACATTGCAGGGCAAGCTAAAGACCCACATTGGCGCGTTGGAATCGGCCCTGCGGGACAAGACCCTCAAACCGGCGTTGGCGGCTCACAAAAAGGCCCACGATGTGCTGATTGCTGCCGGCGATACCCGGCCGGCTTCGTTTAAAAACCTGGAACAGCGCCTGCATCACAGTGAACCCGCGTTGCGGGAGTTGAAGTCCTGGCGCAACTGGGGCACCGACCACGCCCGCGAGGAACTCATCAAGGAAGCCATTGCACTGCATGATGCGCCGCCCGCGAATGTGGAAAAACTCGCCAAAGGTCTCACCAATCTGCGCGCCCGCTGGAAAGCCCTGGGGCCACTGGAGCCGGGCGGCAAGGCGCACTGGGAACAGTTCGACGCGGCCTGTACCCAGGCGCATGAACCCGTCAAGGCCAAACACGATGCGGATGCCGAAGCGCGCCGCAAACACCTGGAACAGCGCAAGACAATTTGCAAGCAACTGGAGCAACTGATCACCAGCACCGACTGGGAGCAGCCCGAGTGGCATGCGCTCGACAAGGCCATGAGCGAGGCGCGCCGTCAGTGGAACAAGACAGGTGGTGTGCCGCATAAGGCGTGGGCGGCGATTCGAAAAAGGTTTGACCGCGCGGTCAAGGATCTGGACAGTCACCTGGTGCCGGAGAGGGAGCGTAATTTCAGCTACCGGCAGGGGCTGGTGCACAAGGCAGAGGAACTGGCGCAGGAACAGGACAACCGCACTGCCACCGCAGCAGCCCGCCGGCTTCGTCAACAATGGCAGGTCACCGTGCACTCGCACAGCCGCAAGGAAAAACAGATCTGGCAGGCCTTCAGCAACGCCATGGACCAGGTGTTCCAGAAAGACAGGGCTGCCCGCGACCAGTTCAGGGCGTCACTCGATGAAAACCAGCACAAGGCCGAAGCACTGTGTAAACAGCTTGAGCAGCAGGCCCGGCCGGACGATCAAACCACCAGCTCCCGGCGCACAGAGCTACGGCAGGCCATTGACCAGTTCGCCGCACTAAACCTGCCCAAACAGATCCGCCGACAGCTGGAGAACCGCTTCGACAAGGCATGCAAGGCAC
>DAOWLL010000522.1 GCA_030641945.1 Gammaproteobacteria bacterium
GACATCGACCTCAACCGCATCATCCAGAAAACGGTCCAGCAGTACGGGCGCATCATTGGATACCCGAACCGCATCGCGCATATAGATCTTGAGATCACTTTCGTTATATACAATTTCCATGGCACGGCCACCCAGCACGTAAGAAGGCCGGACCACAAGCGGGTAGCCTATCTGCTCCGCCAGTTCGACTGCCTGCTGCGGCGCCCTTGCCAGTCGATTGGGTGGCTGCTTCAGTCCCAGCTGGTCAATCAACTGCTGAAAACGTTCTCGGTCTTCGGCGAGATCAATGCAATCAGGTGTCGTCCCTATGATCGGCGCGCCGGCTGCTTCAAGCTCACGCGCCAGTTTCAACGGTGTCTGGCCACCGTATTGCACAATAACGCCTTTCGGATTTTCCTTGTCCAGAACCTCAAGCACATCTTCCAGGGTCAAAGGTTCAAAATACAGCCGGTCCGAGGTGTCATAGTCCGTCGATACCGTTTCCGGGTTGCAGTTGATCATGATGGTTTCGTAACCGTCTTCTCGCATTGCCAGTACTGCATGCACGCAACAGTAATCAAACTCTATGCCCTGACCAATCCTGTTAGGACCACCGCCTAGCACCACAATCTTTTCACGATTACTGGGTTCGACTTCGCACTCTTCTTCATAGGTGGAGTACATGTACGCCGTCGAGGTTGCGAATTCTGCCGCACAGGTATCGACGCGCTTATAAACGGGACGTATGCCCAGCTCATGACGATATGTGCGCACATCCTGCTGACTGCAGTTCAGGCAATAGGCCAGGCGGCTGTCTGAAAAGCCCTTGCGCTTGAGCTCGCGCATGGCGTCAAAAGTCAGTGAATTTAAATCCTTACCCATCAACGATTGCTCGATGTTGATCAGCTCCTGCACCTGTATCAGGAACCAGGGATCAATTTTGGTCAGCTCAAAGGCCCGTTCAAGGCTCATGCCTTTCCTGAATGCATCACCCAGGTAGAGCAGGCGATCTGCACCCGGCAGACTCAGTTCCTTGTTAAGCAACGATTCTGCTTCGTCATCGGATAACTCAGAATCAAGAATTTCAGCAAGACCATCGATGTCAACTTCAAGACCCCGCAAGGCCTTTTGCAAAGACTCCTGGAAGGTACGGCCGATGGCCATGACTTCGCCGACGGATTTCATCTGCGTCGTCAGTCGATTTTCTGCCTGCGGGAATTTTTCAAAAGTGAAGCGTGGAATCTTGGTAACGACATAGTCGATAGTCGGTTCAAACGAAGTTGGCGTAGCACCGCCGGTGATTTCATTCTGCAGTTCATCCAGCGTATAACCCACGGCCAGTTTTGCCGCCACCTTGGCAATAGGGAAGCCTGTCGCTTTTGAAGCCAGCGCAGATGAACGCGATACACGTGGATTCATTTCGATGATGGTCATGCGGCCGTCTTCAGGGTTGACCGAGAACTGCACATTGGAACCGCCGGTATCAACACCGATCTTGCGCAATACTGCAATCGAGGCATCACGCATGCGCTGGTATTCCTTGTCAGTCAGCGTTTGCGATGGCGCTACGGTGATGGAGTCACCCGTGTGAATACCCATGGGATCGAAGTTCTCGATCGAGCAAATGATGATGCAGTTGTCCTTGCAATCGCGCACCACTTCCATTTCATATTCTTTCCAGCCGAGGATGGATTCTTCGATCAGCAACTCGTTAACCGGAGACAGGTCCAGGCCGCGCTGACAGATTTCTTCAAATTCTTCACGGTTGTAGGCGATGCCGCCACCACTGCCGCCCATGGTAAACGAAGGACGAATAATGGTCGGGTAGCCGACCTGCACCTGTACCTGGTAGGCCTCTTCCATGCTGTGCGCAATGGCCGCGCGCGGCATATCGAGACCGATTTCTTCCATGGCTCTTTTGAATAGCTCGCGGTCTTCGGCCATATCGATCGCTTCTTTTTTGGCGCCGATCATTTCCACGCCGAATTTTTCCAGCACGCCTTCGCGATCAAGATCCAGCGCACAGTTCAGGGCTGTCTGCCCC
>DAOWLL010000337.1 GCA_030641945.1 Gammaproteobacteria bacterium
AACCGCGAAGCTGAAACAGTCCGTTTCGATTCCATTAATCACGTCCAACCGAATAAACACCCCTGAGCAGGCGGAACAGGTGCTGGCGAACGGAGAGGCGGATATGGTTTCGATGGCGCGCCCGTTTCTCGCTGACCCGCAGTTCATGAACAAGGCGAAAAATGATCAGGCAACACGTATCAACACCTGCATAGCCTGTAACCAGGGTTGTCTTGACAGGGTTTTTCGCAAGCAACGTGCCACCTGCCTGGTTAATCCGCGTGCGTGTTATGAGACCGAGCTTGAATTCACCAGAACAAAAATCCCCAAAAAAATCATTGTCATCGGACTTGGCTCTGCGGGCATGGCATTTGCGAGTGTTGCTGCTCAGCGCGGTCATACCGTCACTGCCTATGACATTTCGGGTATCGGCGGCCAGCTGAACCTTGCTGTCAAGATACCCGGTAAACAGGAGTTCCACGAAACGCTGCGCTATTTCCGCCATGCAATGGAAGATAATGGTGTGATATTGAAGCTTGGGCAGAGCCTGAGCGCAAGGGAAATAAGGTCGATGGAATGTGATGTGGTGATCGTGGCTACCGGGGTCACGCCAAGAAAACCCGATATTGATGGAATAAATCACAGCAAGGTGGTGTCGTACATTGATGTCATTAGCGGAAAAGTTGTGCCTGGAAAGCGTGTTGCTATCATCGGAGCAGGCGGGATTGGTTTTGATGTGGCCTCGCTGCTGGTTCATCAGGGTGAACCACAGGATAAAGAGCACTGGCTGCATAGCTGGGGTGTCGATACGGAATATGAAAACCGTGGTGGACTGATGCTGCAAGCCAAAGAATTTACCCCGCAACGCAAGGTATATTTGTTGCAGCGCAAGCAATCCAGGATGGGTGCAACGCTGGGTAAGACCACGGGCTGGATCCACAGAACCCGTTTGAAAAATGCCGGGGTCGAAATGCTGAACGGTGTCAAATACCAGAGCATTGACGATCGTGGTTTGCACATCTTGAATAACGGAGATTCCCGTGTGCTTGATGTTGATCACATCATTTTATGTGCGGGGCAGAAGCCGAATCGGATGCTGGCAGATGGGCTGGAAAGCTCCGGCATGCTGGTGCACGTCATCGGGGGCGCCGATAAGGCGATGGAACTCGATGCCGAACGGGCGATCAGGCAGGGAATGGAACTGGCTGCGAAAATATAGTGGGTAAGGATAAATCAGTGCATCGGCTCAATCTCCCTGGCCGAATACTCTTCCAGCTAACGGCCGTGTTTGTGCTCGCCTGTACCGGCCCCGGTTTTGTCCATGCTGAGATCGTCCAGAACACGGTTGAAAACTATTTGCATGCAAATCAGGCGGCTGGTAATAAAGCTAACAGCCTGATCAATCAGAACAGTCCTTACCTGCTGCAACATGCCTATAACCCGGTGCAATGGTATGCATGGGGGGAAGATGCGTTTGAGCTGGCCAGGCAGCAGGACAAACCGATCTTTCTTTCCATTGGCTACTCGACCTGTCACTGGTGCCATGTGATGGCCCATGAATCCTTCGAGAATAAAAAGATTGCGGCGATCCTCAACCAGCATTTCATCTGCATCAAGCTTGACCGTGAAGAGCGCCCGGATATTGATAATGTCTACATGGCCGCTACCCAGTTAATCAATGGCCACGGCGGTTGGCCGATGACGGTATTTTTAAATCACAAGCTTGAGCCTTTCCATGCCGGCGTCTACTACCCGCCTGTCAGTACCGACAGCAGCACTGGGTTGACGGAATTATTACTCAAGGTGAATGCGTTATGGCATGAGGAAAGAGCTCGTGTCGACATGGTCGCTGCACAAATAAGCTCGAAAATAAAAGCGGATGCCGACGAATCAATGGTTGGGATAGACATTGACAGGGATGTCATCAAGTTGGGCATGGAACAGATCAGTGATGTTTATGACAATAAATATGCGGGTTTTGGTGCAGCACCGAAATTTCCCCGGCCTGGTACATTCAACTTTCTGCTCAATGTTGCCGCAAGCAGCGGGGAAAAGACGGGAAATGAAAACTACCGGGAACAGGCGCTGCGCATGGTGCGGAATACACTGCTTGCAATGTCGCAGGGCGGTATTTACGACCATGCGGGCGGTGGTTTTCATCGCTACTCCGTCGATGCGCAATGGCAGGTGCCGCATTTTGA
Source organism: Gammaproteobacteria bacterium (assembly GCA_030641945.1). GTDB lineage: Bacteria > Pseudomonadota > Gammaproteobacteria > SZUA-229 > SZUA-229 > JABDQW01. The sequence continues at coordinate 2,181 of DAOWLL010000337.1, forward strand.
AAAGATGTTGTATACGCAGGCATTAATCTCGCTTGCCTACACGCGTTTATATGAGGTAGAGCCTGATGAACATTACCGGGATATAGTGACTGGCACGCTGGATTTTGTTTTATGTGAAATGTTGCATCCAAAAGGTGCTTTTTACTCGGCTCTGGATGCGAGCAGCGAACGGCCGGATAAGCCAGGTGTCCATGCTGAAGGTGCGTATTATCTCTGGCGCGCAAAACAGATCGAGCTTGCGCTGAACAAAGATGAATGGGATCTGTTTAAGCGTTATTTCGATATTCGTGCTAATGGGAATATCGAATCTGACCCGCGAGGCGAGTTTGAACGGCTTAACATCCTTTATATCGATGATGAATTCAAGAATAAAAATCTGACCGGGAAAGAGGCTGCATTACTCAACAGTGCCACACGCAAGCTGTATCAAATTCGTTTGCAAAGACCACGTCCTCATCTTGATGACAAGATTATCACCGCCTGGAACGGAATGATGATCAGGGCACTGGTTGACGCTGGACGGGTGTTTGAGAATAAAAACTATCTGGATGCCGCGATAACAGCGGCAGACTTTATGCAGAATAATCTGCTTGATAACAAAGCGCATAGCCTGTTTCGTCGTATGCGTAGTGATGACGTGGGCATCAATGCAACGCTTGATGACTATGTCTGGTATGTAAACGGCCTGTTGGCTTTATATAAGCAGACCAGCAACAAAAAATGGTTAGGCCTGGCGCAGCAGCTGACTGCTAAACAGGTGCAGCTTTTTTATGATGACAACAAGGCTGGTTTTTATGAGTCTGCAACTGACAACAATGTGCTGTTTCGTTCAAGGTCAGCCTATGATGGTGCGCTGCCGGCCCCGAATGCGGTCGCTGTTGAAAACCTGTATATGCTTGCCGGCTTAACCGGCGACAAGAAATGGCGGCAAATGGCAGATGATACGCTTGCTTCATTTGCAGCTTCAATAAACAGCAATCCCGGTGCTGCTGCATGGATGCTGTCTGTTATAGACAGTGAGCAGTTAACAGTTAACGTGAACAGTGAATAGTGAATAGTGAATAGTGAATAGTGAATAGTGAATAGTGAATAGTGA
>DAOWLL010000309.1 GCA_030641945.1 Gammaproteobacteria bacterium
CGACTACACCATCATCCTAGCAGTTGTTTTAGCGAATCCAGGTGCGACCGACCTTTCTCCTGTGTGGACTTCTCTTTTGAGCCACGGCTGCCCCCGATCCATTCCAGTTCGTCATCAGGTAATTCTTCCAGAAAACGACTGGGTTCACACAATAAACGCTCACCATAGCGCTTGCGTGTACGCGCCATGGTCAAACTCAGACTACGCTGGGCGCGGGTAATTCCCACATAGGCCAGTCGCCGTTCTTCCTCGATGCTGTCCTCATCGATGCTGGTCTGGTGTGGCAGCAAGCCTTCCTCGAAGCCCACCAGGTAAACATGAGGAAACTCCAGCCCCTTGGCTGCATGCAGGGTCATCAACTGAACAGCATCAGCATCCTGCTTGTTATCATCGCGTTGCAATATATCCATCAGCGTTAACCTGGAAATGACGTCGGTGATGCCTTCCGAGTCATCATCCTTTTGCATCTTCTGCAGCCAATTGAGCAAATCAGTCACATTATTCCAGCGCCTTTCTGCGCTCTCGACGTCCTTGCTCTGCTCTAGCAGCCAGGTTTCATAACCGATGTCGTCAAGCAGCTGGCGTACAATGCTTTCTGCGGAATCCGTTTCACCCCTGTCGGATAAACGCAGCAGCCAGTCGCTGAATTTTTGCAGACTGGTATTTGCCCTGGTGGAAAGTCTTTCCTGCAGGCCCAGTTCAGTACATGCGCTCAGCATGCTGAGCTTTCTTTCAACTGCGTAGGCGCCCAGTTTTTCCAGTGTCGCAGGGCCTATGTTTCTGCGCGGTGTATTGATGACACGCAGAAAAGCCGCATCATCATCCGGATTCGCCAGCAGGCGCAAATAGGCAATGATGTCCTTGATCTCGCTGCGTTCAAAGAACGAAATACCGCCACTGACCACGTAGGGGATATTCATCTGTCGCAAATAGCCTTCGAACACACGTGCCTGAAAATTTCCGCGATAAAGAATCGCATAATCACCGTAGCGGCCCTGATGCTGAAGCTTGTGTGACTGCAGCTGTATAACCACCTGCTCACCTTCATCTTCGGCAGAATTGCACTGGATCACCCTCACCGGATCACCATAACCCAGCGCACTCCATAAACGTTTTTCAAATATATGCGGGTTCTGGCTGATAAGCTCATTTGCCACTTTTAGAATTCGGCCACACGAGCGGTAATTCTGTTCCAGCTTGATTACCTCGAGATCAGTGAAATCTTTAGCCAGCTGCTCAAGGTTTTCTGGCCGTGCGCCGCGCCATGCATAAACAGACTGATCATCATCACCCACCGCGGTAAGACACTTTCGTCTGGCAGACAGCATTTTCACCAACTCGTACTGCATGGAATTGGTGTCCTGGTATTCATCCACCAGCAGGTAATGAATACGATCCTGCCAGCTGCTCAACACCTCGTGGTGATGACTGAACAGCTGCACTGTCTGCAATATCAGGTCATCAAGGTCAAACGCGTTATATGCATGCAACTGACGCTGATAGCTGCCATATACACGCGCCATGCGCAGCTGAATATCATCTTCGGCCTGGGTAATGGCCTGCTCAGCTGTGATGCCATCATTTTTCCAGCTGGAGATCTTCCAGTGAAAACGCTCTGCCTTTTCGACACCGCGGTCACCATGGCTGCGCAACAGTTCCTGCAGCACAGCGACACAGTCATCACCGGCAAATACTGAAAACCCGGGTTGATAATCCAGGCGTTTGCATTCGCGCTGCAGGATACCCAGTCCGAGACGATGAAAAGTGGAGATGCGCAGCCCCCGTGCACTCTTGCCGCCGAGTAATTTTTTTACCCGTGTTTTCATTTCCATTGCAGCCTTATTGGTGAAAGTCACCGCAGCGATGCGGTTCGCTGCAATTCCGCAAGGCCCAATCAGATGTGTAATTTTTTCCGTGATGACACGCGTCTTGCCACTGCCCGCTCCGGCAAGGACCAGCATTGGACCATCAATGCCGCGGACTGCTTTGGCTTGCTGGGGATTTAATTTGGGTGAGTGTGAACTGCTCAATGCTACATCCTGAATCGAAGCCGACATTGTACCGCACGAATGTAAATTGTCAGTATTGCGAATGGGGTGTTGTGGTTGTTGATTTGACCAGCCTGTAAATAAAACCTTGATGATTTAAGTAATTATTCACCGCAGAGGCGACAGACTACTCACCCTGTGAAAACACCTTCTCCCTGGCATAGTTCCAGGCATCTTCTCCAAAGGCTCTTCTGATCACCAGCGGCAGGGCAATGGAACCCTGCTCCAGCAAGGCATCATGGAATGCCTTCAGTTCAAAACCCTGTTTTTGCTGCTGATGTTCTCGTACGGCTTTTATCAACTCATAACCGGTCGCATAGCACAGGGGAATAGTCGGCGCTGTCGAGTACCAGGCAAGTTCTGCGTCGGCCTGCTGCTGATCGAAGCCGAGCTTATCCACCATTAGTTTTGAAGCATCACTGATGCTCAATCCCTGCGTATGGATTTTGACATCAATAATGACACGCAATGCGCGCCATAACCTGTCGCGCAGCATAATAAAACGGTGCTCTTTCCTGTTCAGGAAGCCCTGCTCTTCCATCAGGTCTTCACAATATAACGCCCAGCCTTCATACAGGGAGGCGGAAGCATGCACCGAGCGCGTCATATTGTCTGCATGGTGGATATTTGCCGTAACGAACTGCAGATGGTGTCCCGGATATGACTCATGCACGCTTGTGAGATCGATGCTGTACTGGTTATGTTCAGCCAGCAATGCTTCATCATCGGGTGTTGTAACGTAATACAGGCCACACTGCATATTATCAATGGGCATGGGTGGTTCGTAAGCCGCGAATGGAATCAAGGGTTTTAGAAACGCGGGTGTTTCCCGAATATGCAGCGATTCTATTTCAGGCAGTGTAACCAGGTCATGCTGCTGCAGCCACTTGTGCGCTTCACGCATGCGCTGGCGATAGGCATCAAGAAGTTGCGCCGGTTCAGGATGCTTCTGCCTGATTTTATCCCGCAACACACTGACGTCAGCGCCACTTTGCATGGATTCTGCCTGCGCTTTTAATTCAGACTCTGTTTCAGCAAACAACTTTTCACCAAAGGCGAGCATTTCGGCTGCGTCAACATCAAGAAAATGATTCTCTACTAACAGTCGATCGAAGCGATCCCTGCCAACAGCAAAATCACCGGCAGCCTTGTGAGCAATATCCTGTTGTAAAAAATGCGCAAACTCATCCAGCGCATGAGACGCATCATCAAGCAAGGGCTGCAGGCGTGACGGATTGGTAAACACATCGGACAATAGAGGGTTCCTGCCCAGATTACGCATAAACCCTACCCCGAATTCGCATTGCTCAATAGCTGACTGCAGCCAGACCGGGACCACGCTCTCCGGCATCAGTGACAGCATAGAGCGCGCCCCTCGCAGATATTCAGGTATTGCCTGCAGCCGATGCCTGATGGCTTTTTGTACGTCATGTACCGGGTGTATCAGCAATTGATAAACAGCCTGAACCGGTACATACGCAAGCGGATTACGATAACGCCAGTCA
>DAOWLL010000148.1 GCA_030641945.1 Gammaproteobacteria bacterium
AATTTGTATTTCGGTTTTGCCGTTTGCTTGCGTTACAGCTGCAAAAATATCAGCTGATTCATCACGCATCGAGAACGTGATCACGTTTTTGCCATCATCCAGTTTATCGCAGACGCTTTTCCAGTATTCTGCATAGGCATCATCAGCATTAATGACAGCCGTGCCACCATCAGCAATGCCGGAATAGATTTCGGCTTTGGAACTCGCAACTTTCTCAATCGAACCGAACCCTTCGAGATGAGCAGGGCCGGCATTGGTAATGACTGCAACATGCGGTTGTGCAATATGCGTCAGATAATCAATTTCACCCGGGTGATTTGCGCCCATCTCGATCACAGCAAAGCGATGCTGCTCACGCAGGCTTAATAAAGTCATTGGCATGCCGATGTCATTATTAAGGTTACCCGCTGTTGATAAAACATGATCGACACCTGCCGCATGCTCCAGTATGCTCCGCGTCATTTCCTTGACTGTTGTTTTACCATTGCTGCCAGTAATACCGACAAGCTTGCCGGTAAATTTCTGCCGCCAGTACGCGGCGAGCTCACCGAGTGCCAACCTTGTATCGTTGACGCAGATCTGCGGCAATCGGACTGACTGATGCTCGCTGACAAGTGCACCCGAAGCACCCGCAGCACCTGCATGCTCGACGAACTCGTGACCATCAAAGCGTTCGCCTTTGATCGCCACATAAAGTGAACCATCCACGATATCACGCGTATCCTTCGACACCGCAGTGAACATTTCGTCTGCACCGATCAACTCACCGTTCAGCGCATTGGCCGCCTGAGACATCAGCATCATTCGTTTACCCCTGAATCACGCTCTTCAAGCAAGGCACGAGCAACATCACGGTCATCAAAAACAATGTACTTGTCACCAACTATCTGGCAGGACTCATGCCCCTTGCCTGCAATCAAGATGACATCATCTGCTGCGGCCTGTGCAATTGCATGCGCAATTGCTTCACGGCGATCAACATACGTCCTGGTCATATCCGGTTCAGCAAGCCCGTTAACAATCTGTTCGATAATGGCCTGCGGATCTTCATGCCTTGGATTGTCACTGGTTACAATGATGTGATCTGCGCATCGTTCTGCCGCCTGCGCCATCAACGGACGTTTTTCACGATCACGATCTCCACCGCAACCAAACACGCACCAGAGCTCACCGCTGTAATGCTGCTTTACCGCATTGCATGCAGCTGCCATCCCCTGTGGAGTATGTGCATAATCTACAATGATCGTTGGCTTGTTATCAGCAACGATCAATTCCATACGGCCGGAAACAGGCTTGATTGCCTGCAAACGCTTTATTGACTCATCAAACGCCACGTTGTTCAGCAGCAAAGCAGCCAGAACTGCCAACGCATTCGATACGTTAAAATTCCCCAGTAATTCAAGCTCGAAATACCCCGCCCCTTTAGGCGTGGCGACATTAATTTCAAAACCATGTTTTGTAGGTTTTATACTTTTTGCATGGACAATAAAGTCGGCGAATGGCTCAAGCGCATCTATTTCGGATGATGTGCTATAACCGTATACCGTTAGACGTCCTCTGTATTTTTGTGCAAGCATGCGGCCGAAAGCATCATCAAGATTAATCACTACTGACTTGAGACCTTCGCTTTCAAACAATTTTGACTTGGCCTCAAAGTAGGATTCCATGGTCTTGTGGTAATCCAGGTGATCCTGTGACAAATTCGTAAATACAGCCGTATCAAACTCAACGCTGTTTACACGCCCCTGGTCAAGACCATGCGACGAAACTTCCATCACCGCCGCGCTGGCGCCTTCATCCAGCAGGCAGGCCAGGCTTTGCTGTACCTGTACCGCACTTGCTGTTGTAAGCCCTGTTGGCTTCAAAGCATTTATAAGCCCATTACCCAGTGTACCCAGTACGCCACAGCTTGATGATTCAGTATCCAGGCACTGCGCAAGATAATGACTGACCGACGTCTTGCCGTCGGTACCGGTAACACCTACCAGGTAAAGATCATGCGAAGGATGGTTGAAAAAGCGTGATGCGATTTCACCTGTTTTTTGCTGGAGATTTTCAACCTGTAAACAGATGACCTCATTAGCGAGTGCATCGACAGCCGTTTTCTGAGTGTCGTCAGCAGCGTCCCATAACACCACGCTCGCACCTGAACGGACTGCCTGTTCGACGAACTGCAGACCATGTGATACAGCGCCCCGAACAGCAATAAAAATATCATCAACACCGGCACGGCGACTGTCCTGCGTCACTCCATTGACCACAACATTTTCAACCGCAGCAAGTGAAGATGCATCGACCAGCCCGTCCAGCAATGTATGTAATGTCAACTCGCTCTGCTGTTTCATCGCCGGCATCATACACTCTCTCCTTTTGATGCCCGTACGTCCTGCTGTATATCTGCTGGACCTTGAACTTGTGAATCCCGCCTGCGAATATCCAGCACCAGGCGCCCAGGCTCGACACTGTCGGGCGGCACATCCAGCAACCGCATGGCGCCGGCCATCACCTTGCTGAATACCGGGGCTGAGACTTCACCACCGAAATATTCGCCGTTACGCGGTTCGTCAATCATGACCACCATCACCAGCTTTGGATCATCCGCCGGTACCATGCCGGTAAAAATAGAGAGATAGCGGTCTTCCGCGTAACCGCCAGCAGTAAACTTATGCACTGTACCTGTCTTACCGGCAACACTGTAATTTGCCACCTTCGCCTGCTTGCCTGTTCCTTTTACGCTGACAACCTGCTGCATCATTTTACGCACAGCTGCCGCAGTTTCTGCCGACATAACACGCTCACCTTTCGGTGGCTGTTGCTGATGCAGGAAACTTACAGGTTTTAAATAACCGCCTGATGCGATCGCAGCATAGGCACGCGCCAGCTGTACTGATGTAACAGACACACCATAACCAAATGCAAGCGTTGCCCGTTCAAAATCATTGTTTAATGCACTAACTGACAAACGACCGACGGCCTCTCCCGGAAAACCGCTTCCCGTATCCGAACCAATCCCCAGTTTCTGATACATGCCCCACTGCTGCTCAGCATCCAGTGACAGGGCTATCTTGCTGATACCAACGTTACTGGACTTCATAATGACACCAGCAACATCGAGATCGCCATAATTATGCGTGTCGCGAATAGTGTTGCCCATCACCTGCATGTGGCCTGGCCCGGTTTCCACCTTGTAGTAATCCCGCCAGCGCCCACTTTCCAGAGCAGCAGCTACAGTTAATGGCTTCATGGCCGAGCCTGGCTCATAAACATCTGTTATTGCGCGATTACGTGTTGAGCCCGGGCGCAGCTGGCTCCTGTCATTAACATTAAATGAAGGCTGGTTTGCTATAGCCAGAACTTCACCACTATCAACGTCGAGCACAACTGCAGAACCAGCAACCGCATTGTGTTTAAGCACTGCGGCCTTTAACGTTCTGTAAGTCAAATACTGCAAACGTTTATCCACACTTAAACGTATTGGCTTGCCCGGTTCGGATGAGCTGATGCGTTTAACATCATTGACAGCACGCCCAAAGCGATCTCTAATGACCTGCTTGCGCCCCGGTTCACCTTTGAGCCATTCGTCAAATGCAAGCTCCATTCCCTCCTGCCCATTGTCATCAATATCTGCAAAACCGATAACATGCGCGGCAACTTCACCAGCCGGATAATAACGACGGTATTCATCCTGCAATGCAACACCCTCGATCTTCAGTTGCATAGCCTTGCTTGCCAGTTCCGGAGAGACATGGCGTTTCAGATACATAAACTCACGATCCTTATAGGTACTGATTTTTTTCTTTAACCTGGACGGATCGATTGAAAGCAATCGCGCCAGCTGTTTCAGATTTTCCGCTTCAGCTGAAAACTCCTGCGGGTTTAGCCAGATACTGCTTACCGGGGTGCTGATCGCCAGTGGCTCACCGTTGCGGTCAACAATATCGCCGCGGTTCGCAGGTATCGTGACATGGCGCAATTGCCTGGCATCACCTTGCTGTTCAAAAAATGCACTGTGCAGCACCTGCATATCCAGCGCACGCCCCGCAAGCACAACCACAAAGCAGACAAATGCAAGCAGAACAGTCAAGCGGCGCCAGGGCATCAAGGCCTTGCCGCTTTTAATCTGACTACCGGTTTTCGTCATGGTTTTCATGGCCTGATGAATGCCACCTGCTCTGCTTCCGGATTAACCATACCCAACCTCTGCCTTGCGATTTGATCGATACGACCATGATCGGACCATGCGCTTTGTTCCAGCTGTAAACGGCCCCATTCGGTATTCAGGCTAACAACCTCTTTATTTAGCCGCTGCAATTCGACGAAAAGCTTTCGTGTCTTGTGCTTGCTGTACACCACACCGATAGCTGTCACCATTACCACTACAAACAATATTGTTGATATCAAAAGAATACGCTGTCGCTCATTCATTGCACTCGCTCCAGAACCCTTAATCGCGCACTGCGTGCACGTGGATTTCTTGTTATTTCTTCTTCACCGGGTACCCGTGGCTTGCCTACAAGCCTGTAGGGAACAACATTATCTGCAGTCATTACCGGTAAACCCGCCGGCAATACCGGCGGGTTTGTAATATTGCGCATGTATCGCTTTACGATCCGGTCTTCAAGAGAATGAAAACTGATCACGGCGAGTCTTCCTGCCACTGCCAGCACAGAAACGGCAGACTGCAGACCTTCTTCCAGGGCCTGCAACTCTTCATTTATATAAATTCGTATTGCCTGAAAACTTCGAGTTGCCGGATGCTTGTGTTTCTCATAACCCGGAACCGCATTTACAATAATCTCTGATAATTGTTTACTGTCCGCGATTTCCATATCTTTTCTGCTATCGATGATTGCCTTTGCAATGCGTCGTGCTGATTTCTCCTCGCCATACTTTCTCAACACATGCGTCAGCTCATCCAGGCTTACCCTGGAAAGCCATTGCATCGCACTCTCACCTTCCTCGGTATTCATGCGCATATCCAGCGGGCCAGAGCGAGAGAAGCTGAATCCGCGAGCTGCATCATCCAGTTGAGGCGATGACACACCCAGGTCCATCAGCACACCATCTATCTTCTTGTCCAAGCCACGCTCTGCAACCATGTTCGACACCTGCCTGAAGTTGCAATGAATAAGTTCAATTCGATTATCTTTGTTGAATCGCTGGCGACCGTACGATACCGCTTGCGGATCCTGGTCAAATGCCAGTAATCGCCCGTTATCATTCAAACAATCAAGAATCGCTTTTGAATGCCCTCCCCGGCCAAATGTTGCATCCACATAAACACCATCGGCCTTGATGTTGAGTGCGTTGATTGCTTCTTCTAATAAAACCGGCTGGTGTTCAAAATCCGGTTTCATTCGGATCAAAGCGATAAGTCTTCCAGTGCAGCAGGAAGATCATCATCACCATTCTTCACGCTCTCAATCCATTCTCCCTGGCTTTCATTCCAGGCGTCCT
>DAOWLL010000026.1 GCA_030641945.1 Gammaproteobacteria bacterium
GGCGCAGAGACACAGAGTTTTGTAAAGGTTTACGTAGGAGCGACTTTAGTCGCGAATGTCAAGGATTAGCCACTAAAGTCGCTCCTACATACAATCAACATCCTCTGCGCCTCTGCGGTAAATATATGCAAGTATCCTTTGCGAGAGCAAAATAAAATGCTGATTACTCTGTACTGTATCCCAGGCTGGCCAGCGCTCGTTCGTCATTGGACCAGCCCTCGCGAATTTTCACCCATAATTCCAGGTACACTTTGCCATCGAGCATTTTTTCTATGTCGACACGCGCCTTGCTACCGATGCTTTTCAACCTGGCTCCCTTGCGCCCTATGATGATGGCCTTCTGGCCCTTGGTTTCAACATAGATGGTGGCGTATATTCGGCTGATGGACTCACCTTCTTCAAAGCGGTCAATTTCTACGGTTGAGGTATAAGGCAGTTCCTGTCCGAGCTCGCGTATCAGCTTTTCACGGATAATTTCAGCCGAGAGGAATCGAACATTTCTGTCTGTGATCTGGTCATCAGGGAAAAAGGCTTCATTTTCCGGCAGGCGTTCATAGACGTCGGCCTCCAACTGCATTATGTTTTCTGCGTGCAGAGCGCTCACGGGTATAACCGCATCGAAGGTCCGCATTGCGGCCAGCTTTTCGATATACGGCAGCAACTCATTTTTGTCACCGACCTTGTCGATCTTGTTCACCACCAGCAAAACCGGTGCTTTGACATCCTGTAAACGACTCAGCACGACTTCGTCTTCCTCAGTCCATTGCATCGCCTGCACCACGAACAAAACCAGGTCAACATCATTGAGCACGGAATTTGCCGCACGATTCATATAACGGTTAATCGCCGTGCTGCGCCTGTTGTGAATACCGGGCGTGTCTACGTAAATAACCTGTGACGTCGAAGATGTTTTTACGCCAAGTATCTGGTGACGCGTTGTCTGTGGTTTACGTGAAGTAATACTGATTTTCTGTCCAAGGATATGGTTTAGCAGCGTGGATTTACCAACGTTGGGCCTGCCGATGATGGCAACATAGCCACAATAAAATGTGCTGTCGTTCATTTGCTTATCGTAACAGAGACTGCCTTTTTACGAAGCAAATTTCTTGTTTACTTGCTCGATCGCCAGCTTTGCAGCAGCCTGTTCTGCCTTGCGTCTGCTGCTGCCCTGTGCGGTTGTAATACAGTCCAGATCCTCGATGCGGCATTCAATCTTGAACATCTGGTTATGCGCCTTGCCGGTAACCTCCAGCACGGTGTAGGCAGGTAACGGGTAGCGTCGAGACTGCAGCAGTTCCTGCAGGCTGGTTTTCGGATCTTTCAGCGCCTCTACATCAGGTATGTTTTGCAGTTTTTCCGCATATAAATGAAGGACCAGTTCGCGGCAGGTGTCAAAACCACTATCGATGTAAACAGCGCCAAGAATAGCTTCCACTGCATCCGCAAGAATTGAATCGCGCCGGCGGCCGCCGCTTTTCAGCTCCCCCGAACCCAGCTCTATATATTGACCAAGCTCAAGTGTTCTGGCGATATCGGCAAGGCTGTCCTTGTTAACCAGGCTGGCTCTCAGACGACTCAAATCACCTTCATCCATGTCGGCGTACTGCTCGAACAACCTGGCCGCAATAATAAAATTAAGAATGCCGTCGCCAAGAAATTCCAGGCGTTCATTGTTTACAGCTGCGGCGCTCCTGTGAGTGAGCGCCTCAGCGAGCAGCACTTCATTCTTGAAAGTATATTCAAGTTGACGAGAAAGCGACGTCAGCGCATCGTTTTGCGCCATTAAGCGATCAATCCGGGTTTACCTCAATGCGACTCTTGCTTCATGCTTGAAGGAAACGATGTAGTCAAGACTTCCTATAAGTTTGCCGCGAGGCTCATATTCAATGGTAATCAGGTAGTCGTTTTTAGATTTTTTGATTGTTATATGTTCTTTAGTAACACTGTAAATATTATTCACACGCAACTTTTTTGTAATAACTTGCTTTATCTTTTTTGGTGTTGCGCCTCTAATTGCGGAATCCGATTCCAGGCTCTCCATCAGCGACTTCACACTGTGATCATTCAAATACACGGGCACGACATTCATAGCGATAATTGCATTAAATAAAACAACGGCAATAATCGCCAGCCAGCTAATTAACGTTAAACCTTTCTGCTTTTTCATAAAGCTACCCTCGTTCATCAATCATGTTGCCTATACGGCCCCATTTCACACCGCCATCCCAGTGCATCCATATCATGAACGCCTCACCTACCAGATTCCTTTCAGGCACTGGCCCCCAAACACGACTATCGTTACTGTTGTCACGGTTATCGCCCATTACAAAATACATTCCATCAGGAACAATATATTCACCTTCCAGACTGCTCGGTCTTCCCGGCTGCAATAGAATTGCGTGCTCAACACTCAGCAGATTTTCAATATATTCATTCGCGTGAGCCTGACCCGGCCCTTCATACTGGCCTACAAAGTCTCTCTGTACCGGCTTACCATTTACATAGAGCACCTTGTTGTAATAAGCAATATGATCGCCCGGTAAGCCTACAATTCTTTTGATGTAATCCAGTGACGGATCGCGCGGATACCTGAATACAACGACGTCACCCCGCTCCGGATCACCCGTATCGATCATTTTCCTGTTCAACACCGGCAGTCGAATACCATAGGCAAATTTATTCACCAGAATGAAATCGCCAATATACAATGATGGCAGCATCGAGCCTGACGGTATGCGAAATGGTTCGACGATAAATCCCCGTAATAAGAACACAATCAGCAGCACCGGGAAGAACGATTTCGAGTATTCAACAATAACCGGTTCTTTACCCCGGCGCTTGATCTCAACTCCTGCATGTATATCTGAATTCGCGTGGTACAACTTGCTTCGCCCTGGCGCCAGTACCCACACATCAAATGCCCAGATAAACCCCGTTATTACCGTGCCGAGAAATAAATAAAAAGAAAAATCAAATACCATCATGAGTAATCACTTACCGTCCGCTTTAAGTACGGCAAGGAATGCTTCCTGGGGAATTTCCACTTTGCCGAATTGTTTCATTCGTTTCTTACCTGCCTTCTGTTTTTCCAGCAGCTTGCGTTTGCGTGTCGCATCACCACCATAACATTTGGCCGTTACATTTTTACGTAAAGCTTTTACGTTTGTGCGCGCAATTATATGACGCCCTATCGCTGCCTGAATAGCCACATCAAACATTTGCCGTGGTATCAGTTCCCTCATTTTATCTGCAACCTCACGACCTCGGCGTTGACTTACGTCTTGATGTGCAATTATAGACAATGCATCAACTCTTTCACCGTTGATCAGTATATCAACCTTGACCAGTTTACCTGGCTGAAAGCGTGCGAAATCGTAATCAAATGATGCATAGCCACGACTGACCGACTTGAGCCTGTCAAAAAAGTCCATCACAACCTCGCTCAAGGGCATTTCATAAACCAGTGAAACCTGCCTGCCAAGATACTGCATGTTTTTCTGTACACCGCGCTTTTCAATGCACAGTGATATCACGTTGCCGACATATTCCTGTGGTACCAGGATATTGGTACGTATGATGGGCTCGCGTATTTCCTCGATGTAATTGACTTCCGGCAGATCGCTGGGATTATGGATTTCTATGACTTCGCCCCTGGTATCCAGCACCTGGTAAACCACGGTTGGCGCCGTGGTGATCAAATCCAGGTTGTACTCACGCTCCAGTCTTTCCTGCACGATCTCCATATGCAGCATGCCAAGAAAGCCAATGCGGAAGCCGAAGCCAAGCGCTGTCGAATTTTCCGGCTCATAACTCAATGATGCATCATTCAGCGTCAGTTTTTCCAGTGAATCGCGAAAATCATCATAATCATCCGAGTCTACTGTAAACATGCCGGCAAATACACGGGGCTGGATTTGCTTGAAGCCTTCGAGTGGACCGTCCGCCGGGCGATCAGCCAGGGTGATGGTATCACCGACGCGTGCGGAATCGATTTCCTTGATGCCGGCGATAATGAATCCAACCTGTCCGGCATTCAAGCCCTCCCGGCTTTCACGTTTGGGCGTAAATACACCGACATCGTCAACCATGTAATGCCGGTTGCTCGACATAATCAGCATTTTCTGGCGCCGCTTGATGCTGCCCTGTTTAACACGCACCAGGATAATGACACCAACATATGGGTCAAACCATGAATCGATAATCAGTGCCTGTAAAGGCGCATCAGGATCACCCTGGGGCGGCGGCACTTCCCTGACCAGCTGCTCCAGCAGCTCATCAATGCCTTCACCCGTCTTGGCACTGACGCGACATGCATGCGAAGCTTCGAGCCCAATCACATCCTCAATCTCGCCAATGACACGCTCAGGGTCTGCAGCAGGCAGGTCAATCTTGTTCAGCACCGGGATGACTTCCAGTCCCTGCTCTATGGCGGTATAGCAGTTGGCCACACTCTGTGCCTCAACGCCCTGGGATGCATCTACAACCAGCAAGGCACCTTCACAGGCTGCCAGCGAGCGTGAAACTTCGTATGAAAAATCGACGTGTCCCGGTGTATCGATGAAATTCAGCTGGTAGGTTTCACCATCCTGCGCCGTGTAGTTCAGGGTAACGCTCTGTGCCTTGATGGTAATGCCGCGCTCGCGCTCCAGATCCATGGAATCAAGTACCTGCTCCTGCATTTCACGTTGAGTAAGTCCTTCGCAGGTCTGGATCAGGCGGTCTGCCAGCGTGGATTTGCCGTGATCGATATGCGCGATGATGGAAAAATTCCGGATATTCTGCAAAGGCAAAGACATGTCAGACGCACACCTGTTTCAAGGCCTGTAAATCGAGAAAGTAATGGCATATTTCTTCATCGCCACAGACCAGCACCGGCACTTTGGTACCGTAGGCTTGTTCAAGTTCTGCATTATTGTCAATTGGCACGCGCCGGGTCTCAAAATCTAGTTCGGATGCACATTCCCGCAATGCCTGTTCCATGTCATCACAAAGATGGCAGCCTTCACGGATATATATGGTTAATTGGACAGGCATATTTCAGGCAGAAAAAAAACCGGCAAGCGCCGGGTCACATACAGGCGGGATTTTAGCAGATAACGCTCAGGCTATGTTTTTTCTGAGAACGACAGGCGTCAGCTTGCTTTTATTGCTGCCGCTGGCCAAAAACAGGCGGGAAATAACCAGCATCAATGCAAACCCGGCAATGGCAGAAATCAGCACCAGCAGGTCACGCGAGGCGGTATCAGCCGAAATCAGGCTGTCTGCCAGCAGTGCAAAGCCAATCATGGCCAGCAGCGGCAACAGGTATACAAGCACCGAGCCCTTCAGCATGGCCTCTTCGGCGAGTCCGACGACCACTTCATCACCTACCCGGGCATTGACGGTATTGGGTGCCTGAAAGCGGGTAAATTTACGGCCTACCCATTTGGAAAGAACGGAGGTACCGCATCCCTGTTTGGCTGCACAGGCATTGCAGGCCGCCCTGGTCTCAGCTTCGAGCAGCAACTGGTTATCTTCAACTGCAATAACACGCGCCCGCTCTTCGATCATTGTGTGCGCTCCATCGACTCTGCAATCGTTGCAACCGTTGCTTCCGGCACTTCACCCACCACGGTAATTTGAGCACCATTCATTTGTTTACCGTAAGCGTTCAACGCACCCATTCTGGACGCGCCTGTCAGTCGATGCGGGCTGTTTTTTCCTGATTCGATGAACACTGAAACAGACGCGAGTCCATCAGAATACATCAGATGCAGCGATTCACTCTCTTTGCCACTGCGAATTGTGCTCTGCGTCAGCATAAAACCCTGCGGCATGTTTGTGGCACGCCATCCAATATTGGCTGGCTTGCCCCTGTTCTTGTTAAGCGCCTGCCTGGCAAAGCCTTCGAGTTCAGGTATATCGAATGCTGATTGCGGTACTTCCGAATGGTCATTGAACGACGTATACATCATCTGCTCAACAATTTCGCCATTTTCATCGAGCAGATCACATTTAAGTAATACCTGCGTATTATTATCCAGCCAGTACTTGTAACCGTAGCGATAGGCATCTTTTGGCTGCACGTTTAAAACAGATGTTTCACGGCCGGCAATGCGGTCGTCACCCAGTTGGACAATCGTGTAATAGTTAGCCAGCTTGTCCAGGTTTTCGGGAAGTACCGGGTGCAAGCCGGGCTTGTCCCCCATTTTGCTGACGGTGACCAGTTTGCGGTCCGGGTATATTGAGATGACTTCGTTATTATGGCGAACAATCTTGCGCGCTTCGCCGTTGAGCGACTCCATGCTTTCCCATATTCCCCGGTCATCAACACCGTGAACAACATGCATGGCCATCATTTCGTCTGACTTGCGCAGCACGAATATTCCTTCGTAATTTGAGCGCTTGTCGGCGGCTGACATACCGCTGACGATATCAGAGACATTGCCTGCATACGCAGGCATGTGACTCAGAATTGCAAATGTTAAACAGGCTGCTACACCAGTTTTCATTTGCCGGGGTTATTAGCTGTACCGGGAGATACAGTTTGGCTGTCTTTGGTGTTTTTCAAGGGGGGATTGTTTTCAGATCCGTAGCTCACTGAACGCGCGTAAGGCATCATTCCCTGCAGGGTGTCCTGCGCGGCATATTCTGAATGTTCAGTAATATAACTGTTCAGGTTAACAGCCGGCATTGCAAATCCAGGCTTTGCATAAACAGACGCAGGATTACCCACTGGTATAGCCTGTACAGGCTGTTGAGCAACATTGGCGACCATCGCACTGCCTGTTTCCGCCTGTTGATCTGTGAAGGTAACGACCATGACCATCGCTACGGATGCAGCCACAGCAAGGCCACCAACGGGTTTCAACCATGATCCGAAATCAAATAATGGTTTTGCCTTACTATGGGATGGGCGCTGGGAATGGCGCTGAGATGAGCGCGCAGGTCTTGCGACTGGCGCCAACTCAGGTTCGTGACTAATGGCTTCACGTACGCTCGCGCTGATGTCAATCAACGTCACATCGGTTACATTGCCTCGTACTGCATCACCAATCATCTGGTAGCGGGCTGCAGTAGAGAAGGTCTGGCCGCCCTGTTCTGTCTCAAGTGAGTCCGCTTCATTGTATTCAATGGCATCATCAAGCCAGGCAGAAATTTTTTCTTTGTCTTCATTCATTTCACACACCTGAATATGTATCAACGATTAATTATTAACATTGTAACTGCCGCTATCCACGATAGGCTGCAGTTTTTCATCTATAGCTTCACGTGCCCTGAAAATGCGCGAACGCACTGTTCCTATCGGGCAGTCCATAACCTGTGCGATATCTTCATAACTCAATCCCTCGATTTCCCGCAGAGTTATCGCTTCTCTTAAATCCGGCGGCAACACTTCCAGTGCAGTGTTTACTGTCGCCTGTATCTCACTGGCCAGCAATTCCCGTTCCGGTGTGGCATATTCCTTGAGCCATTCGCTCGCGTCATATTTCTCGACTTCCTGGACATCTACCGCATATGACGGGCTCTTCCTTGCCGACGCAACCAGATGATTCTTTGCGGTATTTATCGCAATCCGGTAGAGCCATGTATAAAACGCACTTTCACCCCTGAAATTGGGCAAGGCCCGGTAAGCCTTGATAAAAGCCTCCTGGGCAACATCCTGCACGTCGGCAGGATTACGTACAAATCGGGCAATTAATTTTGAAATCCGATTCTGATACTTCAGTACCAGCAAATCGAACGCCCTGCTCTCGCCCTTTTGTACGCGCTCAACCAGCGCCTGATCAACATTCTTCTCAGTGCCCATCCAGGCCTTTCCTCCAGAGACAATCCGTTGTCTGGTTTTTGTGACAAATTAATCCAGTTTTAGTTCAGACGCATGGTGTTAATTTGCGTCCTGATGCAATTCGCAGATTATACAAGTACAATCAAGGTATTACAGCTAAGTGCAGCTAAAAACATAAGATTTTTTGCCCAGAGGACCCCACATGTCCATCTCAAACCAACATGATGTGCTGATTATCGGCAGCGGCGCTGCCGGTCTTAGCCTTGCACTCAGACTGGCATCCAATGGGCCAGTCGCATTGATAAGCAAGGGTCCTGTCAACGAAGGCTGCACCTATTACGCCCAGGGCGGAATTTCCGCCGTTCTTGCCGAGGAAGATTCCTTTCAGTCACATGTTGACGACACCGTCAACGCGGGCGCCGGACTGTGCGATCCTGATTCTGTCCGTTTCACCATCGAACATGGTCCGGAAAACATTCGATGGCTGCAGCAGCTTGGAGTTCCATTTACCAAGGAAACATCGCCTGATGGAAGCCGTGTGCTGCATTTAACCCGGGAAGGCGGCCACAGCTTTCGACGCATCGTTCATGCCGCCGATGCAACCGGTGTGGCATTATCGAACACGCTGGTGAATCATGTCCGCCAGCATGCTTCTATCGATGTTTATGAAAATCATATAGCCGTCGACCTGATCACCGGCAGTAAACAGGGACTGAAGCATAACCGCTGTGTGGGCGCCTACATACTGAATAAGAATACGGGGCACGTGAAGAGGTTCCTCGCGAAGACCGTTGTGCTGGCCACTGGCGGTGCCAGCAAAGTTTACCTGTACACGACCAACCCTGACTGCTCTACCGGTGACGGTATCGCCATGGCATGGCGCGCAGGCTGCAGGGTCGGCAATATGGAATTCAATCAATTCCACCCGACCTGTTTATATCATCCAGAGGCCAAATCGTTCCTGATTAGCGAAGCAGTGCGCGGCGAAGGCGGTAAACTGCTGCTTCCAGACGGCGAGCAATTTATGCACCGTTTTGATCAACGCACCGAGCTCGCACCGCGCGACATCGTTGCAAGGGCCATCGACCACGAAATGAAACGGCTCGGTGCCGAATGCGTCTATCTTGATATAAGTCACAGATCAGCAGCATTTATAAAATCCCACTTCCCGACTATTTTCAAACGCTGCCTTGAGCTCGGTCTCGATATAACCAGGGAGCCGATACCCGTTGTACCGGCCGCTCACTATACCTGCGGTGGCGTGATGACAGATATGAACGGCCGTACTGATATTGAAGGGCTTTATGCGATTGGTGAAACTGCCTTCACACGAATGCATGGCGCCAACCGCATGGCCAGCAACTCATTGCTTGAGTGCCTGGTGTTCGCTGGATCAGCCAGTAAAGACATCATTAAAAACATCGCTGATATACGATTGGAAAAGAAGATTGCCCCCTGGGATGAAAGCCGCGTCACAGACTCTGATGAAGAAGTTGTGGTCACTCATAACTGGGATGAATTACGCCGCTTCATGTGGGACTATGTTGGCATTGTACGCACCAACAAGCGGCTCGAACGCGCAATGCGCCGTATTCAATTACTGCAGCACGAAATTTATGAGTACTACAGTAATTTCCGCATCAGCAGCGACCTGATCGAACTACGCAACCTGGCCCAGGTTTCTGAACTGATTATCCGCTGCGCCATGGAACGCAAGGAGAGCCGTGGACTGCATTTTTCACTCGACTATCCTGATTCACTCGGGGAACAATCAGCCAAAGACACCATTCTGACACCCGGCAAAGACAACAAGCCAGCTGCAAATATTCAAGCTGTAAAATGACAGACCTCAAACTAATTATTGAACCTGAAGAACTCGAAACTCTTCTGGGCGACCCTTCTGTAGTAATCGTTGACCTGTGTAAAGCCAAACAATACAGAAAAGCGCATATACCCGGCGCGCATTTCATCAATTATCCGGACATCATACATGTCGAAAAACCCATAATGGGTTTATTACCGTCCGAGCAGCAGTTATCTAAACTTGTCTCAAGTCTTGGCATCACTGCAGACTCGCACGTTATTGCTTACGATGACGAAGGCGGCGGTTGTGCCTCCCGCTTTATATGGACATTACACGTGTTCGGCCACAGCAAAACATCATTGCTCAATGGCGGGCTGTTTAGCTGGGCGAATGAAGGCCACCCCCTGACGAAAGAAATACCCGAAAAGGCAGCAAGCGACTACAGCCTTACAAACACGGGTAATTATACCGTCAACAGTTCATACATCATGCAACACCTCGATGATGAACACATGGCATTACTGGATGCACGCAGCCTGGCTGAATACAAGGGTAAAAAGAAATTTGCCAGCAAACGCGGCCATATACCGGGCGCAAAGCACTACGAATGGACTGAAGCCATGGACCGTGCGCATAACCTGCGCCTGCTGCCATCTGAGTCAATCCAGCAAAAGCTGGACCAGCTCGGCTTAACAAAAGACAGGGAGGTTATTGTGTACTGCCAGTCACATCACCGCTCGGCATTTTCCTATGTCATGCTGCGCGCGCTTGGCTACGAAGATGTAAAGGGCTATCCAGGCTCGTGGTCGGACTGGGGGAACAGGGACGATACGGTGGTGGAGCTGTGAACAATGAATAACGAATAGTGAATAACGAATAATGACAAGCTCGGATTTGTTTCATTAGCCACAGAGGCCACAGAGGCCACAGAGTTTTTATTGATTCGTAGGAGCGGCTTTAGCCGCGAACATCGGTTAATCGAGGTTGCCAACTTTTATTTTGCCTAGATGCGTTCCAGTAGATTACTCAATTATTATCATGTGGAATTTAACATTTGGTTTCGCCCTGATGGCGAGTTACTTTTCTTTGCATGCCCAAAGAAAAGTAACCAAAAGAAAAGGCACCCCGGCCAGTTTGCCCTAGCGGGTCCCCGAGGCATTCACCTTTGCCTACGGGCCGTCCTGACTCGCCGTCCAGGCTCGACATGACTAAATCAGGCGTCCTGCCTGATTTTCCCTACCAAAGGCAAATGCCTCGGCAA
>DAOWLL010000390.1 GCA_030641945.1 Gammaproteobacteria bacterium
ATTTATCTTTTAAGCGAGTCCGTAACAGAAACGGGCAAGACTTTCAAACCAGAAGATTTCTAAATCTGAAAACGGAATTTCACCGCAAAGACGCAAAGGGCGCAAAGTTTTATTGATTTTTGTTTTGTTGTAGGAGCAGCTTTAGCCGCGAATGTTTACAGTTCGCGGCTAAAGCTGCTCCTACGAATACTCGTAATAACCTTTGCGTCCTTTGCGTCTTTGCGGTGAAATTCCGTTTTCAGATTTAGAAATCTTCTGGTTTGAAAGTCTTGCCCGTTTCTGTTACGGACTCGCTTAAAAGATAAATAAACGCGCCCGTTATTTCCTCAGGCCTGGTCAATTTCCGTATGTCTTCTGCCGGGTAGGCCATGGTTCGGAAGCGGGTGCGAATGGGCCCAGGGTTCACTGCATTAACCGGGATGTTCTTTGATTCGAGTTCATCGGCAAGAATCTGCATGAATGACAACTGGCCTGCCTTGGCTACACCGTAAGCGCCCCAGTAGGCGCTGCTTTTATCGTCGCTGGTAAATACGATGCGAGCAGCGGATGATTTTTTTAATAAGGGTATGCAGGCTTTTGTCAGCAGAAACGGTGCATTCAGATTGACCTGCATGACTTTGTACCAGAGCTCGGTGTCGTATATTTCAATCGGTGTAGGTGCGCCCAGCCAGCCGGCATTATTCAACAGGCCGTCGAGGCGGCCGAATTCCTTGTCTATATTGGTATTCAGCTCATCATAATCAGCCGGTGTGGCGCCTTCGAGGTTCATCGGGTAGATGGCAGGCTCTGGCCAGCCGTTATTTTTTATCTCGTCATAAACCTGTTCGAGCTTATGCACTGTACGACCAAGCAGAATGAGCGTTGCGCCGCGTTCGGCACAGGCAAGTGCAACGGCTTTGCCAATGCCGTCGCCGGCGCCGGTTATCAGTATAACCCGGTCATCAAGCCGACTATCGTCTGTATCAGGTATCATGGCGTCATTAACAGTATCTGGTTGCAGTGAGGCTTTAATCGGTCGGCTATTATGAAGTATGCGGAAATAGAATGGAACAAAGGTACACCCGGCAGTACTCGATTCGGTGACGTTTATTTCTCTGCAGGCAATGGACTGGAAGAAACGCAGTATGTGTTTTTGCAGCAGAATGAGCTGCCGCAACGCTGGATGGAATCGGACCGCTTTGTCATCGCGGAAACAGGATTCGGTACAGGTTTGAACTTCCTTGTAACCATGAAAACGTGGTTACAGTCCGCAGCTGATGATGCCTGCCTGTATTTCATCTCTATAGAAAATCATCCTGTATCGCCTGATGATATTGCCCGCCTGGCCAGTCGGTGGCCGGAGCTTGATCCCTATGTTGATGAACTGCTGCAGGTATATCCACCACCCGTGCCAGGCATGCACCTGCTTGAACTGGCTAAGGGTAGAGTCAGGCTGCTTTTGATATTTGATGAGGCTGAGTCTGCGCTTGAGCAAATTAACACTGAAGTTGATGCATGGTATCTGGACGGTTTTGCGCCATCACGCAATCCTGAAATGTGGAGCGAGCGTGTATTCGAACTGGTTGCGCGTAATACCCGTGTTGGCGGCAGTTTCGCCACCTATACCGCATCCGGTGTAGTGCGCCGTGGCCTGGCAGAAGCAGGCTTTGTGGTGCAGAAAACAAAAGGCCATGGTAATAAACGGGACATGCTTAAAGGCTTTATTTTTGAGCAAAGGTGTTATGTTGTAGACAAGCCATGGTATGCAGTCCCTGTTGCTGCCTGTAAGGAAAAAAATGCAGTTGTTATTGGTGCTGGCCTGGCAGGGCTGGCAGCTGCATGGGCACTGGTTAAACGTGGCTGGAAAATAACACTGATTGACAGGCATGCAGCAATAGCAGAGGAGGCGTCAGGCAATCCCGCGGGTTTGTTGATGCCGAGACTGAGCCGGAATGAAACGCTCGATTCACGTTTTTATGTCAATGCCTATGTGCATGCAGTACAGTGTCTCAACAAGCTTCAGGCCAATAGCAACGATCAATTCTGGTTCAAAACCGGAAATATACTGGTCGATAATGCAGCTAAGTTGAAGCATCTATGTGAGTCGCATCAGTACCCTGAGAACTTCATCAAGTATATCAATTGTGATGATGCGGAAAATACTGCGGGTATTTTCATGAACCACGATGCGTTGCTGTTTGTTGATGCCGGCTGGATCAGGGTGAAGCTGCTATGTGATGCGATTAAACGCGAATGCGCTGGCCAACTGGACTACGTTCAGGCGAACGTATCTGATGTCACGTCCAGTCACGATAAATGGAAAATTACCGGCGAAAACAATAACACCATCATGATGGCAAACTGTGTTGTGGTCGCGAATGGCAGTATGGCCAGGCAGCTTTCAGTACTCGAATGGCTGCCTGTCGAAGCAGTGCGCGGCCAGTTGACGATCATTGAACAGACAGACAAAAGCCGAACAATAAAATGCGGTATCAGCGCAGATCGTTACATCACACCTGCATACCAAGGAAAACATATCGTAGGCGCCAGCTTTAACCTGAATGATGATTCGCTCGAGCTGTCTTCACTCGATCAGGAAGAGAATATCAGCAGCATAAATCGCCTGATACCAACAGACTTCGAGCAGCAAAGTGAACACAAGGGCAGGGTGGCTTTTCGTGCTGTGAGTAAGGACAGGGTGCCCCTGGTTGGCTGTGTGCCTGATCAAGATAAGTTCGAGCATGATTATCAGGATTTGCATCATGGCAGGCAGTCAAGGCTATATCCTGCCGGGGCCTATTTGCCTGGCCTGTATATTTC
>DAOWLL010000025.1 GCA_030641945.1 Gammaproteobacteria bacterium
TCCATTGGATCCATCACCATTCCCGCCCTGGATATCACTCCATTTAACCTGCCTTGATGGCACGACGGTTGAAATCGCATGCTTGTAAACCATCTGTGTAACCGTGTTTTTCAGCAACACAGCGAACTGATCGAATGACTCGATCTGGCCTTGTAGCTTGATACCGTTTACCAGGTATATTGCTACTGGAACACGCTCTCTACGTAGCGCATTTAGATAAGGGTCTTGTAAGTGGTGCCCTTTTGACATTATCCCGCTCCCCGTCATTATTTTTATATGGGTCAGTAAAACGGTTGCTGGTGTTTACCTTAACACCAAAGCCCCGCACACAAATAGTATCATAGTAAAAAACTAAGATTTTTCAGCAGATTCAATAATTTGACTGATTTTGGTTGAATAAAATTACATTCAGACTCCTTTCTGAGCCATGTCATTTGTCGCTTTGCCAACTGCGCTGTGGCAATGATGGCCTTTTCCCGCATGGTTTTGCAGTCGTATTCCCCGGCCAACATAGCCCATATCTGGCGATATCCAACGGCACGAATTGCAGGCAATTCCGCCGTTAAATCTTCTCGCTGGTAAAGTAATTCGACTTCTTCAACCAGGCCTGCATCGAGCATGGCATCGAATCGCTGCTCGATCAGTTTGCGCAGATCTATACGATCGGGGGGCATCAAGGCGATTTTCACGCGTCGATAAGACAACTCATCGCCACCCTGCTCGCGCCAAAATTCGGTGAGCGATTTACCTGAAATTTCATAGACTTCCAACGCTCTTTGAATCCTTTGTGGATCATTGGGATGGATGCGTTTTGCGGATACCAGGTCTATTTCCGCCAGGCGCTGATGCATGAAATCCCAGCCTTTATTTCTCGCTTCATCATCCAGTGTTTGACGAATAACGGCATCGGCGCCGGGAAGATCAGCGATGCCCTGCTGCAGTGCTTTGAAGTACAACATGGTTCCACCAACCAGCAGCGGGACCCTGTTAGCCGAAGTGATCTGCCCCATTTCAGCGAGGGCATCATGCCTGAACCGGCCTGCCGAGTAGGCTTCTGCAGGATCACAGATATCGATCAAACGGTGCGGGGCCTGGACCAGCATGTTTTCATCCGGCTTGGCACTGCCAATATCCATGCCACGGTATACCATCGCCGAATCAACACTGATGATATCCATCGGCAATTCTTCAGCCAGTGCAATAGCGAGATCGGTTTTGCCGGTAGCGGTGGGCCCCATGATGAAAACCGCGAGCGGGTCGTCGGGCGAATTACCTTGCTGGACGACTAACGACATGATCGTTTTATTAACCGCAGAGGCGCGGAGGCGCAGAGAACTAAATAATGTATTTTAATCAATTAATCTAACCCTTCGGTTTGCAGACAAAAGCAATTTTCTGTGTACTTATTACTTAGAAACTTACTCTGCGTCTCTGCGCCTCTGCGGTTAATCAGTCAACTTGTTTCATCGACCGCGCTGAAAAAGTTTGTCGAGCTCATCGATTGATAACTGGGTCCAGGTCGGGCGGCCGTGATTGCATTGCCCGCTGCGCTCAGTGCGCTCCATGTCTCTTAGCAATGCATTCATTTCCGGAATGGTAAGTTTGCGGTTGGCGCGCACAGAACCATGGCAGGCCATGGTCGACAGCACCTCATTCATGGCTTCATGAATCCGCGTGCTGCTGCCATGTTTGACCAGATCGGATAAAACATCCCGCAGCAGCGCTTCGTTATCACCATATGCGAGTACCACTGGAACCTGGCGAATGCGCACGGTCTCAAGCCCGGAGCGATCGACCTCCAGACCCAGTGCGGCGAAAATTTCGGAGCTGGATTCAACCAGAGCGGCTTCTTTTTCACTGACATCAATGCTGATCGGCACTAACAGGGGCTGTGACTGTATTCCGTTATCCTGCCGAGACTGCTTGAGGCGTTCATAGGTAATACGTTCATGTGCCGCATGCATATCGACCAGCACCAGTCCTTCTGCATTTTCAGCGAGTATATAAATACCGTGGAGCTGGGCACGCGCGTAGCCTAATGGAGGCACCTGTTCAGACCCTGTTTCGTCCTGCAACACGCCTGCAGCATCAACAGCAGCCGCTTTCATCTGGCCATAAGAGGACATTTGCTCGGCAACCGCAAGCGACAATGGTGCCTGCCTGACGTATGCAGCGGCCCCGCGCGATTGACCAGATGCCTGGACACGATCATGCGCTGTCGAGGCAATGCCTGCATTTAACACGGCGGCATCCAGACGATTATCACCCTCGTCCGGCCTGAGATCAGCCAGTGATTTGTGGATTGCACGAAATAAAAAATCATGCACACTGCGACTTTGCCTGAAACGCACCTCATGTTTTCCCGGATGAGCATTAACATCTACTGTAGACGGGTCGAGTTCGAGAAACAGTACATAGGCAGGATGCCTGCCATGATAAAGCACATCCTGGTACGCCTGGCGTATGGCATGTGTCACCAGTTTGTCGCGCACCATGCGGCCATTCACATAAAAATACTGCATGTCAGCCTGGCTGCGGGAGAACGTGGGCCTGGTTACCCAACCCCACAGCCGCAGGCCGTCGATGGCATAGTCGATAAAAACTGCATTTTCGATAAATGCGGGACCGCAGACACCAGCAATTCGCTTTTCCTGCTGCAGCCGGTCATCTGCTCTATGTAATTGCCTGACAGCACGATTATTGTGCCGCAAAGTGATATCGACATTAAAATGACTCAATGCGATCTTTTTAACAACATCTTCGAGATGAGCAAATTCCGTTTTCTCGGTGCGCAGAAATTTCCTGCGAGCCGGAACATTATAAAAAAGATCTCTGACCTCAACTGTAGTACCACCAGCATGCGCGGCTGGTTTGACATCGAATTCATCAATGGATGTGGTACTGATACTCCAGGCATCAGCGCCGTCACGCCAACGTGAGGTCAGGCTCAATCGGCTAACCGAGGCAATACTGGGCAGGGCCTCACCTCTGAAACCAAGGCTTTTGACTCGCTCCAGATCTTCCAGGCTATTGATTTTACTGGTTGCATGTGATGACAGAGATAACTTGAGATCATCCTTGTGAATACCAAAACCATTGTCTCGAATTCGGATTGACTTGATGCCACCCTGCTCCACATCAACTTCTATGCGATTGGCTCTCGCATCAAGGCTATTTTCTAACAGCTCCTTGACGACCGACGCAGGCCGCTCTACCACCTCGCCTGCGGCGATCTGGTTGACCAGGTGGTCAGACATAAGGTGTATACGACTGGACATGGGCAGACATTATATATAGGTTCCAGCTCTGAAGTACCCGCTACATGGAAATTTAGCCCGGCAAGAGCATTAAAATAGCTCGTTCTCATGTCCGTAACAGTATATCTATGTACAATTCATATTATTTTCGCATTAAGGCCAGACTGTGACAGACTTTCAACACACGCCGGTGATATCACGAATATTAATCGTTGACGATGACGCGACCATGCGCCTGCTAATGTCCGAGGCACTCGTCGAAGATGGCTACAAAATAGATGAAGTTGATAGTGGGCCTGCGGCAATAGAAGCCATTAAATCATCAGAACCTGACATGGTTTTACTTGATGTCAAAATGCCCGCCATGAGCGGCTTTGAAGTGTGCTCGGAAATTCGCAGGCTTACCGGTGACACAAACATTTCAATTGTTATGGTAACAGGACTGGATGATCATGAATCTATTGAAAAAGCTTTTCAATTAGGCGCCACTGCATTTATCAGTAAACCAATTAACTGGGACACATTCCCCTATCGTATTCAGTATCTTCTCAAGGCTAGAAATGCGATCGTTGCCCTGAAACAACGTGAGCTTGATCTGCAGCACACTGAAAGAATCTCCCGCATACTTACGCAAAGCAATAACAAAGATGCGTTACTAAAAGATGTTTTGTGCGAGATGCTTGATATTTTTTCAGCAGATCGTGCATTTGTTATCACATCTCCTGATAATGAATATGCAAAACTCGATGTTGTCTCTGAAGCACTGGGTAACAACGATGTAAATACTGAAGATAATCACGACTCGCTTGCCGAGGATATTGGAAAAGAAAATTTACACTGGTCACAAAGTAATAAATATCCGCTAGTTTCATCTTATAATCAGAAGTCACAGACCTGTGGCTTCATAAGTAAACGCCAGGCATATCACCAGATGCTGAAGGCGCTGCATGTACACAACGGCCATTCATGGTTCATCATCCTGCATAGATCCACCAGTACCAGGCCGTGGTCTGCCTCAGAACAGGAAACATTCTATATAATCAGCCTGCGCCTGAGAGGGGTTTTGTCTCGCTATTTACTCACGGAAAAACTGCACCATAGTGAATATCTCCTGAGGCAGGCACAACGAATAGGCCATATCGGCAACTGGCGCTGGAATGCCAAAACAGGGCAACTCTCATGGTCTGATGAGCTTTACCAAATTTATGGTTATGAACCCGGAAGCTTTATTCCATCATATAACAATTTTTTTCAGGCAATGACTGAGGATGACAAAGAAATTCTGCAGCAATTCAAGGAATCCGTTTGCCGCTCCGAAGACACGCATAGTATAGAACACCGCATCATCTTACCCAATGGAAACACACGATGGGTCTACCAGCAAGCAGCCGGCACATTAGACAACGAAGGTAATCTGACTGAGGTAAACGGTATCGTTCAGGACATTACGGACCGAATCAAAAAACAGGAGCAGGATGTACATAATCACAAAATGGAAGCAATAGGCCAGTTAACAAGCGGGGCCGCCCATGATTTTGGCAACTTGATGACAATCGCAAGAGGCAATCTTGAATTACTCGACGAGAAATTTGTAGAACGATATGACATCAGTGACGATGATATGGAAATACTAAATGATGCACGCTCGGCTATTCAGGATAGTGTAGATCTGACAAAGCAGTTGTTGGCATTTTCACGAAAGAAATCATTGGCACCAGAATACCTAAGCATCAGTAAAGCAATTACAAAATTCGGCAAGTTATTTAAAAATACTCTAGGCGACAAAGTAGAATTACATATAGACCTTCAAAAAGGCTTGCCTGATATTCTGGTTGATTCATCCCAGTTCGAAAGCTCGCTGTTAAATATAATGATCAATGCCAGAAATGCCATGCCTGATGGCGGCGAAATATCGATCAATGCTGGAGTCTATAGAGTCCCAGGCGAACAAGGCAGCCAGCAAACAGACACCGATATTACTGATCAACTCGTGTGCATATCGATTAGAGACACTGGCATTGGCATGACTGATGAGGTACGAAAACATGCCATAGAGCCTTTCTTTACAACCAGAAAAGAAGGCACGGGTCTTGGCCTAAGCATGGTTTATGGATTTATGCGCCAGTCAAGAGGCGAACTGATAATAGACAGCACACCTGGTGAAGGAACCTGTCTCAAGATGCAGTTCCCTGTTTATGGGGGCAAACGAGTACATCAAGCAGAAACAGCCAAACAAAAGATCATGCCCGCTGGTGGTGCAACCATTCTGGTTGTAGAAGATCGCCCCGAGGTACGACAATTCGCAGTACGTTGTTTAGATAAATCAAGGTTTGATATTTTAGAGGCAGAAGATGCCGCATCAGCAATCAACCAGTTAGAAATCAACAATGATATTGATATTCTATTTACCGATATCTTAATGCCAGGTGACATGAATGGACGTGATCTGGCACATTGGGCAGCAACAAATTATCCGCAATTGAAAGTACTTCTCACTACTGCCGCCGAAAAAGAAGCACAACAGCCCCAGCCTGATAACGACCTGTCTTTTCAGCTGCTGCCCAAGCCATATAGCAAGCACGACCTGCTGGAACGAATAAACGATATTCTACAATCCGCCTGAGCTTTATAAAGAGCTCCCCGGCCTATCAATCACATACTGTTTGATATTTCATTATGCGTTTACACAATTCCGGCGTATACCCCGCCTACTACAACCATCAAACCTGGAGCATTGATAAACATCGACATTTCGCCACCCTCCAGCATAGTTGTGACAATAATCCCAATAATTCCCGGTAATTTTGCGATATCCATAAATTTGCCTGACATTGAAGTTATATCGCCCCGGCTCTTGCCCAGGCCGCATAATTTTGGTATACAAGTACGAATTCGACATATTATTTGAAGGGCATAATTTTGTATTCTGTTTTACCTGCTGCTCACCACAACAAATTCAAGCATAATTCCGTGATTAAAGACAAAATACATATTGTTGACGATGACCAGCGTCTTTGTCGCCTGCTAGGCAGGTATCTGGAAAATGGAGGTTATGAAGTTACTTCCACGACTACTGGTGACGACATAAACCAGATAATCCAGGACAGCTCCATCAGCCTGTTACTACTTGACGTCATGCTTCCTGGTAAAGATGGCCTGACTCTGGCCAGGGAAGTACGTGAACTATCTGATATACCTATTATCTTTCTAACAGCAAAAGCTGATATTTCAGACAAGGTTAGTGGACTCGAGATCGGTGCTGATGATTATATTACCAAGCCATTCGAGGAAAAAGAACTGCTTGCTAGAATACACTCTGTCATTCGCCGTGCGAAACTGGATACATACCACCAAACAAACAAATCCCTGGCAACTTTTGCTGGCTGGAAACTCAACCTCATCAACCAGACACTTTACTCCCCAGATGGCGAACTTGTCGATATTACCAACAGCGAATACAAGCTATTATCAGCTCTGGTCAGACATCCCAACGTTGTTATAAGCCGCGATGAAATCCTGCAAATGATCTCCGGGCGTGAATGGTCACCACTGGATCGCTCCGCAGATATGGCCATAGCAAAACTTCGAAAGAAAATTGAACAAAACCCGAAAAAGCCTACGCTTATAAGAACAGTTAGAAACAAAGGCTACCAACTGACTGTCGCTGTTGAATATAACGGCACCACTCATTAACTGAATCTTTTCTATGCCCATACTGCTCGCATCCTGAACCATTCGATTCACTTAAACACAAGCTTTCAGTCAGCTGGTTCCTGAAACATCCCAGATTATACGAGCACAACAGGTTAAGAGCATTATCACCTGCATGATCCAACGCTGTGTTCTTAAGGGCTTGCATAAGCTGTTTTCAGCATTACGCAGCAGCGGCTTATCAACAATTCCTAATGAATTCTCACAAGCCGCCGATATAAGTACTAACATAACTCTCGTGTATGACGATATTTCACAGAGTAGAATAAACATTGCCTGTTCCAGGATAGCTACCCAGGCGGATTGAAATATTGCCTGATGGCAATGCCTTAAAAGTTAAGCATAAATCTGTAATTTATAATCTTTATTAGAAAATACTAATGGACATTGCATTCTTATTTAAATCATTTCAGAAACCCGATTTCAAACCCATGCGATTTCGCCAGGATTTAACAGCCTGCTATTTTTTCATTTTGATACTTTTTGGAAGTTTTTTTCCACAAACTGCGATGGCAGAAAAGTGCCTGTTTATTTCTTCATACCATCAGGGCTACGCCTGGGCAGACGGTGTCGAACATGGCATACGCACCACTCTGGAAGGTAAATGCGAGGTCAAGCAGTTCAATATGGACACCAAACGCAACAAAGACCCAGAATACATGAAAAAAACCGGGCTGGAAGCCAAACAACTTATCGATAGCTGGGAACCTGATATCGTGATCACTGCTGATGACAATGCAGCCAAATATGTAATTCAGGCTCACTATAAGGACCACAAGATTCCATTTATATTCTGCGGAGTTAACTGGACTGCTGATGAGTATGGCTTCCCATATAGTAATGTGACAGGCATGGTTGAAGTTGCGCCAATTTATCCATTACTTGAAAAAGTTATGGACTTAATACCTGGCGCCAAAAAAGCTATTTACATCGGCGCCAATACCACGACTGAAAAAAAGAACCTGGCCAGATTTGAAAAAGCCCTGAGCAAACAGGACATTCATCTGGATTCAGCGCTGGCGGGTACTATGGATGACTGGCTGAACTCATATGCCAGGGCACAGCAATATGACTTTGCCATCATAGGCAGCAAATCAGGTATTGAAGACTGGGACAAGGAACACGTTATAAACACAATCACAACACAAAGCCGTAAACTGAGTATAACTAACCATGACTGGATGATGCCCTATACCATGCTTGGCTTTACCAAGGTGCCGGAAGAACAGGGCGAATGGGCCGCACAGGCAGCCTTAAGCATATTGGACGGTATAGAAATTTCGCAGATAGCCATAGTACCTAATCGCAAATGGGATATCTGGACAAACTCAGCGCTATTAAAAACAAGCAATATAGTGCTGCCTGAAGGACTTGTTGTTAAATCCAAGCAGGTACAGTAAACCTGAGAATATTAATTTGGCAAAACGAGTGCAAAAAGACCAACACTTAACACAGGCCACTTTCACAACTCAACAGCATGTACTGGTTTGGGTCGCTGGTATTGTATTGTGCATGTTTGTTGGATTACTCGCACTAAAAATCGGCTTATCTCGTACAGAAGAGGATTTTCAGGCAAAAGCTGATTTTATCTATGAAGAGATCAACCGCCGCTACAGTACATTGGAAGCTGTATTAACTTCGCTGGCAGGTTTCCATCAGGCCAGTGACTATGTCAGTGAAGTACAGTTTTCTACTTTTGCACAGGAATTACTTAGTGCGTATCCCTATATTCGCTCCGCTGTGTCTCTGCACAAGCTTGATCAAGCAGACAGGGTGGATTTTGAACGGGAGATGCAGGATCGTGGATATTTTCAGTTCAGCGTGACTGAATCAACCAGTGATGGTCGATTTGTAAGGGCAGAGCAAAGACAGGAATACTTGATTATAAATATAATCGAACCGCTCTTGCCCCACATGGGGTCATTACTAGGATACAACGTCCTTTCTAATCCGGAATTGGCTGACGCGGTTACCAATGCAACACGAACGGGCGCGGGCGTTGCATCATCGGTTACCAAATTATTAAATCGTGATGGCGGCATCATTGTTTTCAAGGCTGTATACCAGGGGCGGTATGCACCGAATACAGAACAAGAACGACTTGCAATGTTTAATGGTGCGATTGCGATGGAAGTTGGTGCCGAAAGCCTTCTTAGCAACGTTGTTCAATCCACAACACAACTGAGGATTTCACTCAACCAGACGCACACTGGAACTGACCGATATTTCGAATACACCTTGAACAATGAAAATGATGCCAGAGAGAAGCTTACACTATTACCTGTACTCAAATACAGCCGTGCTCTTAACCTGTATGGCCAGGCTACTGAGTTAAATATCACGCAGCAGGTCAACCAGGCAGATATAAATTATTTCTGGATATTACTGATTATCTTAAGCTTTCTTATTATTTACATTGCCCTGCTATCAACCTGGCAAAACATGAAAATCGCCAGGCTGCGTGAACAGGAACTAGAAGGCTATGCTGCACGTGCAGCATTTTCTGAGGAGAATACTGACCCCATCATGAGAATAGATCATGATGGTAAGCTACTTTACAGTAACGATCCTGGAATAAAGATCATCGATAACTGGAAAACTGCAATCGGCGGATATGTGCCGACTAATATTAAAGAGTTCATTAACAATGTCCTGCGGCAGAAACAATACCAGGAAATTGAAGTTTCTGTAGGTGCAACTCACTACACATTACGCTTTGTGCCACGCAGTGCCCGAAAATACGTCAATGTTTATGGAAGAGATGATACCGTGCAGAAACAGGCCGAGATGGACTTGCTGGAAGCAAAACAGGCAGCAGAAGCAGCAAATATAGCAAAAAGCAGATTCCTTGCAACGATTAGCCATGAAGTACGCACACCAATGAATGGTGTTCTAGGAATGCTGGAGCTACTACTAAAGACACATCTAACAGATCGACAACGCGGGTTCGCTGAAAACGCAATTCGTTCCGGCAAGAGTCTGCTCGGCCTCATAAATGACATCCTTGATTTCTCAAAAATAGAGTCCAACAATTTAAAACTGGAACAGGTTGCATTCAATATTAAGGACACGATTGATGATGTTATTCAGCTTGTCGCTGAAGACGCGCGCAGTAAAAGTCTGAAACTGTCTACTGAAATCCCCAGCATGGATTATCAGTTAATTGGAGATGTACATCGACTTCGCCAGATTTTAATCAACCTTGTAGGCAATGCTGTTAAATTCACTGATAAAGGTGACATTAAAATTCGGCTAGAGGAGATTGCTCAAACTGGAAATGATATCAATTTCAAAATCGAAATACGTGATACTGGAATTGGCATAAAACCAGAAGCTCTGCCATACATCTTTGATGACTTTACACAACAGGATGATTCAACCACCAGAAAATTTGGCGGCACGGGTCTTGGGCTCGCAATCACCAAACAGCTAGCCAATATGATGGGTGGTGAAATTTATGTGCAAAGCACACCAGGCCAGGGCTCCAGCTTCTGGGTGACACTCCAGCTGGAGCGCCAGATTCCAGAAAAAAGCAAGGAAACTGAACATGTGCATATCACAACCGAATCAGATCAGGCACTTGCTGACGAAATAATTCTGAATGCCAGGGTCCTGCTGGCTGAAGATAATATGATAAACCAGGAAGTAGCCTCAGCCATGCTCGAATCTGCTGGTTGTGAAGTAGTAGCTGTTGATGATGGTCAACTAGCTTTGCAGGCGTTAAAAGACAATAACTTTGATCTTGTACTAATGGATTGCCAAATGCCCACTATGGACGGATTTGAAGCAACAAGGAGGATTCGCCAGCAACCATCTAATTACTCACAAATCCCGGTTATTGCATTAACAGCTGATATACAGGAAGGCATCATAGAACAATGTCATGAAGCAGGCATGAACGATTATCTGAGCAAACCTTTTACTCATGATTCTCTGCTTGAGATCGTTATGAAATGGTTGCCACAGAGTCACAGAGAACACAGAGAACACAGAGAACACAGAGAACACAGAGAACACAGAGGTTTTAGCCGCCTGTCGCTACACGGCCCCCGTAAAA
>DAOWLL010000212.1 GCA_030641945.1 Gammaproteobacteria bacterium
AGGTAGACACTGATATCTGCCTGGGGCTCGCGTTGCATGTAGTTATGCACACCAAACGCCTGGCTGTTTTTCCAGTGATACAAAATCTCGTTAATAGCGTCAGGATTTATTTCATTGCTGCTGTGCCAGAAATTGTTCTCATCCCTGTGCAGGGTCTGCTCTGGCAGCACCAGTTTCTCGATAACAGCATCGCTGGCTATCAGCTCGCGTGCCACCAGTGTCCCGGTTTGCGAGCTCAACAGCGGATAGAAATGATCGTCGATCAAGTGAACCGTGTTATCAATGCGTACGTAGCGATAGTTGTTTATCGGGTTGACGATGCCAAAGTCGATGGTAACGTCATTGAAGCTTATTGATGTGCTGGCTTTAGATAATTCGTATTTGCCCAGTTCGATATCCGTGGTGGAGTACGCCGCATGGCTGACTGTGTTGAGCATGTTCAACAGAGTGTCGATGCGAAAGCTGTCTGCATCTACATTGATTGGCTGCAGCATGCGCCATTTTCCGTCTTCTTTCTTGAGCTCGATGTGGCGTTGATTATGGCTAATACTTATCTGCGTTACCTCATCTGCTGACAGTTGTGTCAGCTGTTCGCTTTTTGAGGATGACTGTTGTTGCTGATCAGTATCATATATATAGACAGCAAGCAGGACTACGAGCAGGAATAATGCGATATTCAGTAATGTGCGTGACTGCATAGGAAGTATGTTAGCGGTTGCGTCGACGCAACCATATAACTACACCTGCAATTATCAAGCCTGCTGGCAAGACGATGAAGTAACCTGCGCCTATCAACAACACCTCGGTATCATCAAGCTGCAACTGTGTATCAGGCGCATTCTTTAGTTCGATTGCAATAAGGTCATCGTCACCGGCCAGCCAGTTAAATATGTTCAAGCCTAATGAAAGATTGGCGCCGACACCGATATAGCTATTGGCCATGAAATCACTGTCGCCGGTAATAATAATGCGTTGTGTTGTCTTATCTGCGCCGCTCCCGTCCGCGATTGTTTTCTCTAGCGCCATCACAATACCTATGGGGCCCTCGGTGTCGCCGTTGTCAGGTTCGTATACAGCCTCATTGCTAAGAGCGCTGGTTTCTGACCAGCTTTTAGCCAGAGACTTGGCTATGACCGTACCATTAAATTTGTTTTCGACTTGTTCAATGCCTCGGCTGATGGGAAACAGGGTGTTGTACTGAATATCCTCTGTAACAGGATGCGCAAGATAATCCAGTACAGGAATCATTGCAGGGTGCTGTATGCGCAAGGTGTTGCGCAGATTGGTATTGTTGTCAACGATAATGCCCGGATAGAAGCGTATACCCAGTAGCATGGCGAGTTCTTCAGTGCCCTGCATGTCGCCGGGGTCCATCATCCATAGCAGGTTGCCGCCATCATTGATGTATGTCTTTATATGGTCTATCTCGCCGGAAAGTAATTCCCTGTCGGGTGCGGCAAGAACGAGCACGGATGTATCTGCAGGCAAGGATGAAAGCAGCAGGCTGTGTGCTTCTATGGTGAAGCCCCTGGTTTTCAGTTCGGTGACAAGCTTGCTGTAGCTGGTGTTTTCATCACCGATTATGTTGCGTTCACCGTGACCCTTTAAGAATACTACTTTGCGATCACCGGAGCGGCTTAATCTTAATAATGCGTTGCTGATTGCCTGTTCACTCAATGATGATATGCTTTCCTTGTTGTTATCATATTTAATAATTATTTGACCATAACGTTCCACGCCATCCTGCCGTGCTGACTCAAAATCAATATCAGGGTTGATCAGGTGAAATTTGAAATCCGCTTTTTCACGCTGGTAACGTTGCAGGATTTCTTTAATCGCGGCGTGTACTGTTTCGTCATCCTGTACGTATACGGTAACCAGAACAGGCTGCTTGAGTGTGTGCAGTAAATCGATGCTGTTCTGGGACAGGGTGTTGCGTTTGTTGCTGGTCCAGTCAAATTGAATAGAGTGCTTGTTGCTCAGTGTACCCAACAGTCCAACTGCAATCAGCAGTAATGTGACAAAAATTAATTTTTGCAGTTGCAACTGTATGCGGAGCTTTCTGGAAAGTTTCATCGCTTCATCCTTGCAGGCGCTGTGAATCCATCTGTCGTATCGTCAGCAGCAGGAATGTGGAAATGAAAAGAATGAAATAGGCGATATCGGCTGTATCGATGAGGCCGCGTAGCATGGGTGCGAAATGGCTCAGTAATGACAGCTGAGTCAGCGCCGCTGTATTATCACCGGCATTATTACTGATCATCCATAGCAGCAGCAACAGGCCGAATGTGCTTATCGCTGCGACGACGGGATTTTCAGTTAAAGATGATAGAAACAACCCGGCAGAGGAGAATGCGGACAGCAGCAGCATAAGTGCAAGCATACCGGCAGCGAGTTTACCAAGGTCAAGCTCGGTACCCATGAGCAGGGATAATGGCATCATGCTGATCATTATGACGAAAATAAGCATGAACAAAACGATACCCAAAAATTTACCCAGAACGATTTCAGTCATACTTACGGGTGAAGACAGCAGTAATGTAATCGAACCGTTGCGTTTCTCTTCGCTAATGAGTCGCATGGTCAATAAGGGCGTGATCATCAGCAGTATGATGCTGGCTATCTCATAGGTTGGCATTACCACCAGGTCGGTCACCCCGGGTGCATTAGGCATTGTCGCAAGCTGCGATTGTATGCCGAAGAAAAAATCAATTTGTGTAAAAAACGACCATGCCAGTATCAGTTGAGTGACAGCCAGTACGGTCCATGCCAGGGGCGACAGGAACATACTGCGGAGTTCACGTAATGCAATGCTGATGATCATGCGTTGCCTCCATCACCCAGGGTCAGGTTAATAAATATCTGTTCCAGTGAATGTTCGTGCGGCACCAGCCTGGTTAATCCCCAGTTGTTGTTCACTGCCATACTTGCGAGCTCGTCTGCCGTGGTGCTGATGTTGACGATGAAGTGGTTTGTATCCAGTTGTTCAACCTGGCCAACAAAATTAGCGGCGCGAATATCATCAATTGACGGTGGTCTATGCAGCGAGATTTCGTAACTGCCGGTGTTCTGCTGTTCAAGCAGTCCTTTCATGTCAGATGCGTAAACCAGGCTGCCTTCATTAATGATCTGAACACGGTTACATACCGATTCCACTTCGGGCAGGATATGGGTCGATAGGATGATGCCGTGGCTTTTGCCGAGTTCGGTGATCAGTTCCCGGATCTCGCGGATCTGAATGGGGTCGAGGCCGACGGTAGGTTCATCCAGAATGATGACCTGCGGCGAATGCAGGATGGCCTGGGCGATGCCAACCCGCTGCTGAAATCCTTTGGACAGGTTGCCTATCAGGCGTTTGCCAGCGTCGGTTAATCCACAGCGTTGCTTTGCCAGCGCCATGGCATCTTTTGTATCGGCTTTCTTGATGCGCCTGAGCCTGGCGCAATAGCGTAGATATTCATCAACGCTCATTTCCTTATACAAGGGCGGAACTTCAGGCAGGTAGCCGAGAGCGGCTTTTGCTGCACCCGGTTTATCCAGCAGGTCAACACCGTTGATATGAATTTCACCTTCACTAGGGGCAAGGTTGCCACTCAGCATTTGCATGGTAGTGGACTTGCCGGCGCCGTTGGGCCCGAGGAAACCGAGAATATCGCCGGCGGCCAGTTCAAAGCTGATATTGTCCACGGCGCAGTAATCGCCGTAGTACCGCACCAGGTTGTTAACCGAAATCAGGGGTTGTGAAGACATGCGCGGTATTATTCAGTATTTCAGGCTCTATGCAAGTTTAAAAAATTAACTCACCGCAAAGACGCAAAGGGCGCAAAGTATTTAGGTGGGTTAACATTAATTATTTTACCTTTGCGTTCTTTGCGCCTTTGCGGTTAAAAAGATCTTTATGGCATATCTCGGCGTAGACACCGGCGGCACTTTCACCGACTTTATCCTGTTTGATGAAATCACAGGCCTTGTGTCGATACACAAAGTCCTGTCCACACCGGACGCACCCGAGCGCGCCATCCTGCAGGGCCTGGCCGACCTCAACATAGACACCACCGACCTGCTGCTGGTTCACGGCTCGACCGTGGCCACCAATGCGGTGCTCGAAGGCAAGGGTGTGCGCACGGCTTATATCACAAACAAGGGCCTGGCCGACGTACTCAGCATCGGCCGCCAGGCGCGCAAGCAGCTGTACAACCTTCAACCCGAGAAAAAACCGCCATTAATCCCGCAGCAGCTTTGCCTCGAAGTGGACTCGCGACTGAGTGCGGAAGGCAAGGTGCTGGCCACACTAGACGATGCTGGCTTGCGCCAACTGTGCCAGCAGATTGAGGCGCTGGCACCGCAGGCGGTCGCCATCAACCTGCTGTTCTCGTTTATCGATGATGCAGAAGAAAAGCGTATCGGAGCCGTTTTACCTGAAACGGTGTTCGTCAGCCGCTCCTCGGATGTGCTGCCGGAGTATAAGGAATACGAGCGGGGCATCGCCACAACCTTGAATGCCTATGTCGGGCCGTTGATGCAGGGCTACCTTC
>DAOWLL010000141.1 GCA_030641945.1 Gammaproteobacteria bacterium
AGCCTGTTTGAAGGTCTCGAAATTATCTTTGCTGAGACTCAATCCTGCCGCCATGGCATGTCCACCAAACTTCTGTATCAGGCCCGGGTGCCGGGCAGCGATTGAATCGAGCACATCGCGAATATGCAGTCCCGGGATTGAGCGCGCCGAACCCTTTATTTCGCTACTGCCGGCATCGTCATTTGCATTGGCAAACGCGACAACCGGACGATGAAAGCGTTCTTTGATTCTGGCCGCAAGCAGTCCAATCACGCCCTGGTGCCATTCGCTGTTATAAAGACACAGCCCTGCCTGCAGTTGGTTACTGTCCAGCGTTTCGAGCAGCGTTTTCATATCATCGAGCGCCTCGGCCAGCATACCCTGCTCTATTTGTTTACGTTGCATATTCAAATTGTTCAGTTCAGATGCGATACCCTCGGCTACAGTATTCGAATCCGTTATCAGACACTCAACGCCCGCAGACATGTCTTCCAGCCGCCCCGCTGCATTCAACCTGGGGCCGATAAAAAAACCGAGATCGGTACTGGTACATGCCCTGATGTCCTTACCAGCTGCCTGGAATAGCGCCCTGATACCCGGTTTGGTTTTACCGCCGCGCATTCTTCTGATCCCCTGTTCAACCAGTATGCGGTTGTTTTCATCCAGCGGCACAACATCGGCAACCGTTCCCAGGGCAACCAGGTCGAGCAAATCTGCCATATTGGGTTCAACCCGTTTGCCGTTAAACCAGCCCCTGTCTCTTAACGCCGCCCTCACGGCCAGCATCAGGTAGAAAGCAACGCCGACCCCGGCGATTGATTTACTGCTGAATTCACAACCGGGCTGATTGGGATTAACGATAGCATCAGCCTCGGGCAGCTGCTGTCCCGGCAGATGATGGTCTGTAACAACAACCTTGATATTGTTCTGCTTCGCAGCGTTTACGCCTTCAATACTGGATATGCCTTTATCAACGGTGATCAACACCTGCGGAGAAATTTCACTGGCGACCTCGACAATTTCTGGTGTTAAGCCATAACCGTATTCGAAACGGTTTGGCACCAGATAACTAACACCGGTGGCACCAAAGCTGTTGAGCGCACGAACAACAAGCGCGGTACTGGTGGCACCGTCAGCATCATAATCGCCAACGATCAGTATTCGCTGATTATCGATAATCGCATCGGCAACGATATTCGCTGCTGTATCGATGCCCTTGAGCTGTTTGTAATTAATCAGGCGATCGAGCGAGTAATCAACCTGGGCAAGACAGTTGATATGGCGGTTCGCATAGATTCGCTTCAACAGCGGATGTAATGTTGCTTTCTGCAGTTCATCCGATACCCCGAGGTTGCGCCTATGTATTTTCCGTACTCTATTGTGTATCGACATGGTCTTGAAACCGGTCCTTTTTCCAGAACATCAGCTTGCTGATGTTGAATTTATTATTATTGCTGAAATGATAACGCACACCATTACATGGATAAATATTGACATCCGCATCTAAACTTTTTGCCGTTTCGATTAACGGCTTGAGCCAGTCCGCGACGAGTTCCAGCATTTCATCGAGCCAGGCTGATGTATCACCATAATTACAGGGCCCATCCAGTTGCTTGAGTACAACCAGGGAATGGCCATCATTGCGCATGGCATCGGCAAGCACGATCGGATCTGTCAGCACCGAATGTTTTATCTGATTAAGCTTTGCAATACCTGTCGTTACTGCATCATCTGTATAGACGTGAGTAACACTGGTTTTACCTCGCTGAGGGAGTACACCTTCACCCCATAACCACAGGCTATTGACCGGCGCCACGCCCCTGTCTTCACGCCCTTGATTGACTTCGCTCATGTGAAGCAGCATCTGGATTTCATTGAGTAAGCGTTTCCAGTCAGCAGCAGCTTCTCCTGTCGGCAACAGGTGATTAATATTCCTGCCTACTGCCGCAGCCAACGGTGTTGTTTTCAGGCCGCATTCATTCAGCCTGATAAACCAGTTGTTTTTATCAGCCATCAGCACCGATATATCATCAACAGCGAAATGTGCATTCAGTTCATTAACAAACTTTTCAGCCTCATGCTGTTGAATATGCAGCATCTGGCTGTCACTCAGGATGGCGCGGTCCATGTCAGCCTGTAGACTGACCGGGTCGGCATGTATCCAGCAGTGATCAGCCGGCTCCCTGTCATGTGCTAACAGTGTAAGTGCTGCATAGGGAAATGGTTCTTCAATCTTCAGGCCAAACAAGGCTGCTAGTTGACTTGAGTAATCAGTAGCCGATGTTTTTTCTTTGCGGAATTGCTTTAACAGATCAAGCAAAGGCACAGTCGATGTCTCCATGCCGTCAAACTCGGGTAATGGTCCACACAAGCCGGGAATAA
Organism: Gammaproteobacteria bacterium; assembly: GCA_030641945.1. Taxonomy (GTDB): domain Bacteria; phylum Pseudomonadota; class Gammaproteobacteria; order SZUA-229; family SZUA-229; genus JABDQW01. The sequence goes on from DAOWLL010000141.1 coordinate 2,362, forward strand.
CCAGGCTGAGCTTATGTGGCATTCTGTGCCGCCAGTTTACGCCGGTATTCAAACAGGCAAATACCGGTTGCCACGGATACGTTCAGACTTTCAACATGCCCATGCATCGGGATGTATATCAACTCATCACAGCCTTCGCGGGTGAGTCGACGCATGCCCTCGCCTTCCGAGCCCATGACGATAGCAAGCCGATTGCTCGTGGTACTGTCATACAAACTGGTTGTGGCTTCACCGGCTGTGCCAACAATCCAGACATCATTATCCTGTAACTGCTGCAGTGCCCTGGCCAGGTTTGATACCTGGATAAAAGGCGTGGTTTCAGCGGCGCCGCTGGCGACATTGCGCACCACCGGCGTCAGCCCGGGTGAACGGTTCCTGGAAACGATAACGGCATCAACACCGCTGGCATCAGCCGAGCGCAGGCAGGCACCCAGGTTGTGCGGGTCCTGCACACCATCGAGTACCAGCAGCAGCAGGTCCTGCCTGGCAAGAATATCGGCCAGGCCGGGCTGTGATTTTTTATCGGCACGGATTTTTGCCACCACGCCCTGGTGCTTTTGCTCCGAACTCTTTTTCTGCAAGACATCGCGCGAGCAGGTCTCGACCGAAACACCGTGCGTACCAGCCAGGCCCAGTATCGTTTGCATGCGCCTGTCTTTCCTGCCTGCCTGGACCCATAGTTGCAGCACCTGCTCAGGATTGCTCCTCAGTGCAGACTCGATCGCATGAATTCCGAAAATTATTTCCGTTTTGTGTTTAGACATATTTACAGGTCCGGATTTATTCGGATATCAAGAGTTGTGCCTGCAACGCTTCGCTTATGCAGGCCTACAGTTCCAACAATCAGGTATTATCATTTTCGGACTTTATTTTATCAACTCAAAGTCGATACGGCGTTCATCCATGTCAACATTTGAAACGCGCACATCAACCTTGTCAGACAGCCGGAACACCATGCCCCTGTTCTCTCCAACCAGACGATGTGAAACAGGATCAAAGTCGTAATAATCTTTTGGCAGACTGGTTATGTGAATTAACCCTTCTACGTAATGCTCATCCAGCTCTACAAACAGTCCAAACGAAACCACGCCGGTTACGCGTGCCGTGAACTCCATACCGACCTTATCGAGCATGTATTCACACTTCATTGCAAACTCGGCATCACGGGTTGCTTCATCCGCACGGCGTTCATTGGCTGAGCAATGCTCACCAAAGGTCGTCATTGTATTCTGGTCGTAAGAAAAATCACGTTTGTTACGTTTGTTAATAATGTGCTTGATTGCACGGTGCACCAGCAGGTCAGGGTACCTTCTGATTGGCGATGTGAAATGCCCATAATGTTTCAGCGCAAGACCAAAGTGACCGGTGTTGTCAGGGCGATATGCGGCCTGTTTCATCGACCTCAGCATCAGAGTTTGTATCAGATGAACATCTTCACGCTTTTTAACCGAGCTTGATAACCTGGCGTAATCCCGGGGGGATATTTTTCTTGAAGGTGCGCCCAGCCTCAGACCGAGATCACCGAGAAATCCTCTCAGATCTTCAAGTTTGTCGTCTTCGGGTGGCTCATGCACACGGTACAAGCTGGGTATCTTGTTTTGGGAAATAAAACGTGCTGCACATATATTGGCGGCAATCATGCACTCTTCAATGAGTTTATGCGCATCGTTCCTGATCATGGGCAGGATGTTCTTAATTCGCATATCGCCCGTGAACTCGAACTTGGTTTCGGTGGTATCAAAGTCAATCGCACCGCGTTTCTGTCGCGCCTTGCCCATTCTCTCGTACATGGCATACAGATTTTCAAGATGAGGCAGCAGATCGCCTACCGCTTTTAACGCAGCGGGCTCGCGCTCAACCACAGCATCGGCCACTTTTGTATACGTCAGTCGTGCATGCGATCTGATGACCGCTTCATAGAATGTATAGTCATCTATTTCGCCCTGCTTTGATATTTTCATCTCGCAGACAAGACATAGACGATCTACCTCGGGATTTAATGAGCACAAACCATTGGACAGGTTTTCCGGCAACATGGGTATGACCCGGCCAGGAAAATAAACGGATGTCGCGCGATCATAAGCTTCCTTATCGAGCGCTGAATTTATCTGTACATAATGTGCAACTTCGGCGATGGCAACCCGCAGGCGCCAGCCTGAATCTTTGCCGGCATCATATGGTTCACAATAGACAGCATCATCAAAGTCCCTGGCATCTTCACCATCAATAGTAACCAGCGGTACGCTGCGCAAGTCGACACGACCTTCCTTGTCCTTGTCACGTACGCTGTCTCCCCATTTATTAGCATCGGCGAGTACCTCTTGCGGAAATTCATACGGCAGGCCATAACTGTGAATGGCAATATCGACTTCCATGCCCGGTGACATATGATCACCCAGTACTTCTACAACCTTGCCGATGGGTTGATGTTTGAACGTTGGCTGCTGGATGATTTCAACTTTAACAATCTGGCCGTTGGCAGCACCGCCGAGTGAACCATCGGGGATAAGAAAGTCCTGCGTGATGCGTTTATTATCGGCGATAACAACAGCCACGCCGCTTTCTATCAGCAGACGTCCGACGATGAACTGATTGGCACGTTCAAATACACTGATGACAGCCCCTTCCAGCCGGCCGCGGCGGTCGACGCCCGATACTCGAACGATTGCCTTGTCGCCGTGCAGCAGCGTGCGCATTTGTTTGCCGTGAAGATAGAGGTCGTCCCCACCCGTTTCGGGTACCAGGAAACCGAAGCCATCAGGATGTGCGATGACCCGGCCGCGCACCAGGTGCGACTCATCAACCGGCAGATAACCACCTCGGCGGTTCTGTACCAACTGGCCATCACGAACCATGGCCCTGAGTCTTCTGCCCAGCGCATCCAGCTGGTCATCCTTGTTGATATTCAGATGCTCTGCCAGTGACTTGAAACTCAGCGCACCTTCACGCTTGATCTCACTCAGGATCATCTTTCTGCTGGCGATGGGGTTTTCGTATCGCTTGGCTTCAAGCGCTGCATCAGGATCTTTCTTGTGTCGTTTAGCAGGCGCCTTTTTCCTGGCGGGCGCTTTTTTCCTGATGGGTGTTTTATGGGTGTTTTTCTTTTTTTTCGGTGATTTACGGGTCATTATTTCGATATTTTGTAACGGGTTAGATCAAATTGACAAGCACAGGGGCGCAGGGTAAAGTTCGCGGCCTGCAATCGCAGGATTAAGCCATGCCGA
>DAOWLL010000272.1 GCA_030641945.1 Gammaproteobacteria bacterium
CACACGTTGAATCTATGGCAGTTTTTGAATTGTAGGTCGTTTCTATTTGACTGCAGATTATTCACCGCAAAGGCGCAAAGTTCGCAAAGGAAAAGATGTATTTGTTGCCGCTTGTTCTTTTTCAGGGTATTACTAGAATATTTAGCGCACAGCTTGCGCACCACACCTGGTGATTGAAATGACGGGTGTTGCACACCCAACTAATTTAGAATTTACCGGCATTTATGTTTCTTTGCGTCCTTTGCGCCTTTGCGGTGAATAATCTGCAGTCAAATAGAAACGACCTACAATTCAAAAACTGCCATAGATTCAACGTGTGCAGTATGCGGGAACATATCCATCACGCCGGCATGTGTCAGCTTGTAGCCCAGCTCATTAACCAGTACAGCTGCATCGCGGGCCAGTGTTGCCGGATGGCAGGACACGTAGACAATACGTTGTGCTTGCATTCTTTTTATGTAGTGAAGAATCCCTGCAGCGCCCGAACGTGGCGGGTCCAGCAATATCTTGCTGTATTGTTTTTTCACCCATTGCGTATGTTTGATTTCATCGCTGTACAAATCCGCATAATGAAAGCTCGCATTGCTTATTCCATTTCGTTCGGCATTCGCCCTGGCCTTATTGACCATCGTTAACGATCCCTCTACTCCTGTGACATTTGCACACTGCCTGGAAACAGGTAATGTAAAATTTCCAAGACCACTGAATAGATCCAGCACTGAATCACCCTCATCCAGCTGCAGAAACTCAATCGCCCTGCTGATCATTTTGCGATTGATCTCATTGTTAACCTGTGTGAAATCAGCTGGCTGAAATTCGATCTTGATATCGTAATCTTCGAGGACATAATAAAGAGGATCAGATACCTGCGGCCAGAGCGGTTCAAGTTCATCCGGCGAACCGGCTTGCAGCATAATCACCAGCCCATGCTGTTTCGCAAAAGCGATGAGTTTTTCGCGATCGTGCTCAGACATTGAATCGAGATGCCGTATCACCAGTACCGTCTGGTTGTCTCCAACCGCCACTTCGATTTGTGGAATCCGCTGCTTCAGTTCAAGCTGCGAGATACAGTCAGCCAACTCGGAAATTTTCAAGCCCACATCAGGATGCAGGATCTCGCAGCGTGCAGTTTCTGTAATAAAGGATGAACCGCGTTCCCTGAAGCCAACAAGCACTTTATCTTTTTTAACGACGTAACGCACACCAAGCCGGGCCTTGCTTCTGTATCCCCATGCTTTACCTGTAAGCGGTTCAAGTATGTGCTCAGGTTCAACATTGCCGATATGCTTGAGGTGCTTGAGCAATGTTTCCTGTTTTAATAAAATTTGTGCGCGGCTGTCCATGTGCTGCAAACTACAGCCACCGCAGCGTCCAAAAGCATCACATTTGGGTGCAACCCGGTCACTGGATGCAACCAGCACTTCTTCAGTACGGCCTTCCGCGATCTTGCTTGTCAGCCTCGTGTACTTGAAGCGAACGCGCTCCCCCGCAAGTGCCTGATCAATAAACACTGGACGTTCATCGACATGCGCTATACCTCGCCCTTCATCCGACAATGACTCAATAGCTACTTCAACTAATTCTTCGGGCAGACGCTTTTTACGTCGTCTTCGGCGTTTTTCACTCATGCTGTTATTGATTTGACAAGGCTGATCAGGCAGGAAAAACACCGGTCGATAAATAGCGGTCGCCGCGATCACAGATAATGGTGACTATGACTGCATTTTCTACCTTGCTACTGAGTTTCAGTGCTGCTGCTACTGCACCGCCGGAAGATATGCCGCAAAAAACACCCTCACGCATAGCAAGTTCTCGTGTCGTTTGCTCAGCAAGTTGCTGGTTTACATCCAGCATTTGGTCAATACGCGCCGCTTCAAAAATACCGGGCAGGTATTCTTTCGACCAACGCCTGATACCCGGTATGCTGGAGCCCTCCTCCGGTTGCACACCCACAATCTGGACTTCGGGGTTCATCTCTTTTAAATATCTCGATACACCCATGATGGTACCTGTCGTGCCCATCGCGCTGACAAAGTGCGTAACTTTACCTTGTGTATCACGCCAGATCTCGGGGCCCGTTCCGCTGTAATGCGCATCGGGATTATCCTGGTTATTGAATTGATCGAGTACCTTGCCCTTGCCTTGTGCCTGCATCTCAAGTGCAAGATCGCGTGCACCCTCCATACTCTGCTCGCGACTGACGAGCACCATCTCGGCACCATAGGCTTTCATCGCCGCACGGCGCTCCTCGGTCATATTATCCGGCATCACCAGGATCATGCGGTAGCCCAGCATGGCTGCAACCATGGCCAATGCGATCCCGGTATTTCCGCTGGTCGCTTCAATCAGGGTATCTCCCGGCTTGATATCACCGCGCAACTGAGCTTGATGGATCATGTGATAGGCAGGACGATCCTTGACCGAGCCGGCTGGATTATTGCCTTCCAACTTCACCAGTAGGGTATTGCTTGTCTCACCAGTGATCCGCTGCAATTTCACCAGCGGTGTGTTACCGATGCAATCTGCTAGCGTATGATAGGTTGATTCTTTCATTATCAAAGGGTTACCATTGGGACATGGTGTTGTACTGGCTCCTAACTGCTAAACTTGGCAGTATATCCCACAATAAATTCACACAACAGTTTATTAGGACACAAGGACGAATGAGCAATTTCCACCGTTGCATTGTTAGCACCTGCCTGTACCTGGCGGTATATAGCACCGGCGTATATGCAGCAGAAGATGAATACACTGACTTGCCCGTCGTGTTATCTGATGACAAGCTGGAACAAACACCCTCAAGGTCCCCTGTAGCGATATCCAGTGTCGATCGCGAGATGATAGAAGCATCGGGTGCCAGAACCATACCTGATGCACTTCGCCTTATTCCCGGCATCGTCATTGGCCACTCTGTGAATGACTTTGGCGACAAGCCCTTGCTCGTCGTCTCGTACCATGGCCACAGTGACCAGTTCTCACGACAGATGAATGTGTTGATTGACGGCAGATCGATATACGATCCATTAATCGGCAACGTTAACTGGTACAACATACCGGTTAGCATTGATGATATCGAACGCATAGAAGTCACACGAGGCCCTAACGCCTCCACCTACGGCTCCAATTCTTTTCAGGCCGTGATAAACATCATCACCCGACACGCTTCGGAAGACCAGGGACATTTCGCAAAAGTAAATGTCGGCAACCATGATATCTTTGATGCAACCTACCGTTATGGCGGAAATAATGGAGACCTCGATTATCGAGTTACACTCGCAACAGTTAATGATGACGGTCAGGACCGGGCTGATGGCAATAATGCCGCTGACGATGTTAACTCAGGCCTGATTGACTATCGTCTAGATTACCAGGTCAACACGAAGAACCAGCTAACCTACTCCGGAAGTTTCGGCCGCACCAACCAGCAGGCAGAAGCCAGCCTGCGCGACGACATCAAACCTGAGCGTGTCGTCAAGGACACCAATGCACACCAGTTCATTCGTTGGGACAGCACGATCGATAACAGCCAGTCATTTGTGGTTAAATTTTTTGTCAATTTCCTCGAGGAGACCGCAGATAATCTGACAAGCGAACATAACATCCCGCCGCCTGATCCTTACCAGGAACCGATCAATGCGAGTTCCAGGAATCTGCGTCACAAACTTGAATTCACCCATAACATTAAGCCTGCAGCGAATCTGGGTCTGGGGTGGGGTGTCAGCAGCCAGTACGACAAGATCGATTCGGATAACTTCCTGTACACCAGAGGAATAGCTGACAGGAAAACTTTACGCCTGTTCGGCAATGCCGTATGGGATATTAACCGGCACAACACCATCGATATCGGTGTTCTGCTGGAAAAACACGAGGACATGAATACTGATG
>DAOWLL010000485.1 GCA_030641945.1 Gammaproteobacteria bacterium
CCCATGACATCACCCATGTAATCCTCCGGTGTTACCACCTCGACTTTCATCACTGGTTCCAGTATTGCCGGGTTAGCCTTGAGCGCACCCTCTCTAAAACCCATGGAACCGGCTATCTTGAATGCCATTTCACTTGAATCGACATCGTGATAAGAGCCGTCATATAAAGTTACCTTGACGTCTTCTATCGGGTAGCCCGCAAGCACACCATTCTGCATCTGTTCCCGGACGCCTTTATCGACAGCCGGGATATATTCTTTCGGTACCGAACCGCCAACGATTTCATTGACGAATTCATAACCAGCACCAGGCTTTTGCGGCTCAATACGCAAATAAACATGACCATACTGACCACGACCACCCGACTGGCGTACAAACTTGGATTCCTGTTTCACCGACTTGCGCAGCGATTCACGATAGGCGACCTGCGGATTACCCACATTCGCCTCGACACTGAATTCGCGCTTCAGACGATCAACAATAATCTCCAGATGCAGCTCACCCATTCCTGAGATAATGGTCTGCCCCGTCTCCTCGTCAGTTTTAACGCGGAATGACGGGTCTTCCTGAGCCAGCTTGCCAAGCGCAATACCCATCTTTTCCTGGTCAGCCTTGGTCTTCGGTTCCACCGCAACGGAAATCACCGGTTCCGGGAATTCCATGCGCTCCAGCATTATCCGGTGATTCGGATCACACAGCGTATCGCCGGTGGTTACATCTTTAAGGCCAATCGCGGCCGCAATATCGCCAGCGCGCACTTCCTTGATTTCTTCGCGGCTGTTCGAATGCATCTGCACAATTCGCCCGATACGTTCTTTCTTGCCTTTGACCGAGTTATAAACAGTGTCACCCGAATTCAGCACCCCCGAATAAACACGGAAGAAGGTCAGGTTGCCCACAAACGGGTCGGTCGCAATCTTGAATCCCAGCGCAGCAAATGGCTCATCATCAGATGAAGGCCTGGTCGCTGTCGAACCATCCTGCAACTCACCCTGGATCGCCGGTACATCAGCAGGTGAAGGCATATATTCAATGACAGCGTCCAGCATTGCCTGTACACCCTTGTTCTTAAACGCAGTACCGCAGAACGCAGGCACAATCTCGTTTGCCAGCGTACGTTTTCGAATACCCTGCTTGATCTGCTCTACGCCCAGGTCGCCATCTTCAAGGTACTGCTCCATCAGCTCGTCGTTTGCTTCAGCAGCAGCTTCAACCATCTGCTCGCGCATGGTGCTGCACTGGTCAAGCAGGTCAGCCGGTATATCACGCTCTTCGAAGGTCGCGCCCATGTCATCTTCATTCCAGTAAATCGCTTTCATGCGAATCAGGTCGACGACACCTTCAAACTTCTCTTCAGCGCCAATAGCCATCTGCATTGGAACCGGGTTTGAGCCAAGGCGTGTTTTTATCTGTTCAAGCACGCGCAAAAAGTCAGCACCAGCACGATCCATCTTGTTGACGAATGCCATGCGCGGCACATGATACTTGCTAGCCTGGCGCCACACTGTTTCAGACTGGGGCTCAACACCACCCACTGCACAGAACACCGCAACGGCGCCATCAAGCACTCGCAATGAGCGCTCTACTTCGATTGTGAAGTCAACGTGGCCTGGCGTATCAATAATATTGATGCGATGTTCAGGATATTGTTGCTCCATGCCTTTCCAGAAACAGGTGGTAGCAGCGGAAGTAATCGTAATACCGCGCTCCTGCTCCTGCTCCATCCAGTCCATGGTAGCGGCGCCATCATGCACTTCACCAATTTTGTGTGAAATGCCGGTATAAAACAGTACACGCTCAGTTGTGGTCGTTTTACCCGCATCAATATGCGCCATGATACCGATATTGCGATAGCGCTCTATTGGGGTTTTACGGGCCACGGCTGAACTCTTTAGTCCGCTAACAACTACCAGCGGAAGTGCGCAAATGCCTTATTGGCTTCAGCCATACGATGAGTATCTTCACGTTTCTTCACAGCACTGCCACGGTTCTCTGACGCATCCATCAGTTCACCGGCAAGTTTCAGCTGCATCGATTTTTCACCACGCTTGCGCGCCGCATCGATAATCCAGCGCATAGCCAGCGTGACACGACGATCAGCACGCACTTCGACCGGGACCTGGTAGGTCGCACCGCCAACACGGCGTGATTTCACCTCAACCATTGGGCTGACGTTTTCAAGCGCCTGGTCAAGCACATCAACGGATTCACC
>DAOWLL010000298.1 GCA_030641945.1 Gammaproteobacteria bacterium
GCGGTTCTTCATGGGCAAGGCAAATTTCGCTGGCCAGCAACTTGTCACCATAGTTAAAACGGCACATATGCATTAGCACCGATAACACAACGTCATGGTGCTGGGGCAGGGTGAAGATGGATTTCTCGAGATCTAAGATGACTTTCAAGCCATTGGGTGTTTCAGCCAGTTTGATGTTGAGATCTTCAGTCACGACATGAATGTAACGAACCACCCTGTTGAGTGCTGTTCTCAAAGTCGAACTAGCACACCATGCGTAGCCCAATGCGCCGACGTAGGAGGGGTGCCAGTTTTCGGTCATCTTTATACCGAAGCAGGGGTCATCGAGCAGTTCGACCGCAAAGCGCCAGAGTTCATCTACGTGCGAGATGTTGATTCGGGCGTCGGATCTTTTTAATAGCTCGGGATTGATGCCTGCTTTTCTATACAGCGGCGCCGGGTCATGGCCACAGCTTTCGATGTGTTTCCATAACATATTTGTTGCGGGGGCAAAGTGGGTTAGTTGCATGTGCCTGTGCCAATGAGATCTATCTGGAAATACGTTAAACGGATGGCGCGGATTGTCAAGCCATATTGCTATGCGATTGCTAAATTTCTACCCATTACACCCAGGCTGGACTTAATTCAGGTAGCTGACCGGAAAATGTTGTCATTATTTAAATCGCAGGAGTTAAGAGACTTCGAAAAAGCCATGGATTTTCTGGACTGCTCCAGGACCTTGATGAGCAGTGCAATAGAAACCCATCGCACAATTGTTGAGCACCATAGCGATGAATCTGGGGGCTTACTGGCGCTTGCCGCAGTGGTCAAACCGGCAGATGCATTTCTAAAGAAAAACCTTGAGTCCATCAGTAAGAAAATTGAGGTATGGAAGCTACACATGCAGTTGTGTGAGCCAGATCGGTACAGAAAGATCGAGCGTATTGTTAATAATGCTGAAAAAAATATGAGGGTAGCCAGAGAAAAGGCCATCCATATTGACCACTGGGTGCAATTCGATATGTTTGATATAGCTCTATTTTCCTGAGTAAACCTTGCTGTATGCAAGCATCGATTTTTTATTACCACGAACAATACATGTTAGTACTGACCAGGAGGCAAAGATGAAACAGGCATATGACAATTCGACGGGTCATATTGTTGCTGATTTTGATGGCAAGCTTATGCTGGTAGATACGGGTGCGGTAAAAACATTTTATGATGAGTATCAAGGTGTCCGTGTTAATGAGCTCTCGCACATGGTTGGCAAACCGCTTGATGGTGTATTCGGAATGGATAGTCTCAAGGGTAAGGTTTTATCAATAACGAGAGACAGCATTCAACTTAATGGAATATCGCCCGATAATGAGGGCGTTCCTCTGGATTATATTTCGGGTATTCCCTGTATCGATATCAAGATAAATGAAGTGCCTTGTCGTGCTGCAATCAAGACAGGCGCAACGATAACCTATATATCTGAAAAGTTGATATCGAGAGATAAATTTACGAGATCTGTAAACGATATACTTCCATTCTATGGAAATTTAAGAGTCAAAATGTATGTCAACTATTTCAGCGTGAGCAATAAGAATTATTTTGCCGATGCTGGAGAGTTGCCAAGTGAATATGCATTGCTCTCATCTACTGGTGTGGATGCGATCATTGGTACAGATTTGCTCAATCGTTTTGATTTGGTCATGGATTTTTCTGATAACAGATTGCACCTCATCAGCAAATAACCGGGTTAAAACCAGCAATAATTAAAGCTGTTATCCATCGGCTTTCATTAGCACTGCCGTACCATATCCGTTAATATGCCGCCTGTTTTTCTGATACGGATCGAGCATGCTGCATATCTACAACAGTCTGACCCGCAAAAAAGAAGTCTTCATACCGATCGAGCCGGGCAAGGTCCGCATGTACGTCTGTGGCATGACGGTTTATGACTTCTGCCATCTGGGGCATGCGCGTGTTCTGGTCGTATTCGATACTGTCGTTCGCTACATGCGTTACGCCGGACTTGATGTGACCTATGTGCGCAACATTACCGATGTCGATGACAAGATTATCAACCGCGCCAATGAAAACGGCGAAGATATTACGGTATTAACAGAACGTTATATCCAGGCTATGCATGAAGATGCTGCAACGCTGGGTGTGCTGCCGCCTTCAGAAGAGCCGAGAGCGACAACTTCGATGAAGGAAATTATCACCATGGTGCAGCAGCTGGTTGACAAAGGCCATGCCTACCAGGCCGGTAATGGCGATGTTTATTATGATGTCAGCACGTTCGAGAATTATGGCCAGCTCTCAGGCAAACAGACCGAAGACTTGCGCGCCGGCGAGCGTGTTGCAGTCGATGAAAACAAAGACGACCCGCTTGATTTCGTTTTGTGGAAAGCGGCCAAGCTTGAAGAGCCGTCATGGGATTCACCCTGGGGGCCGGGCCGGCCTGGCTGGCATATCGAGTGCTCGGCGATGTCGACCGGCTGTCTGGGCAATCACTTTGATATCCATGGCGGTGGCCAGGACCTGCAGTTCCCGCATCATGAAAATGAAATCGCGCAGTCTGAGGCAGCCACAGGCGAGCATTTTGTAAACCTGTGGATGCACAACGGCTTTGTGCGCATCAATGACGAGAAGATGTCCAAGTCGCTGGATAATTTCTTTACCGTACGTGAAATACTCAAGCTCTACCAGGGCGAGGAAATCCGCTATTTTGTATTAGCCAGCCATTACCGCAGCCCGCTGAATTTCTCTGATCAACTGCTCGATAGTGCGCGTGCAGCATTGACCCGGCTATACAATAGCCTGCGTGGGATGGAGCTGGCGAAAGATGTGACCAGTGATGATGAATATACACCGCGTTTTGACAAGGCCATGAATGACGACTTCAATACGCCGGAAGCCATCGCCGTGTTGTTTGATCTTGCCAGCCATGTTAATCGTGCGCGCGACGAGGGGAATGTAACGCAAGCTTCGAGACTGGCAGCGATTTTGAAAAAACTGGCCAATGTGCTGGGCTTGCTGGAAGCCGATCCGGACCGTTATTTGCAGGGTGGTGCGGCAGCCGAAGATAACGACAAGATCGAGGCGCTGATTCAGCTACGACTGGAGGCCAGGGCGAATAAGAATTGGGCTGAAGCCGACAGGATTCGTGACGAGCTGCACAGCATGGGAATTGAGCTGGAAGATAAGGGCGGGAGTACGATCTGGCGTCGTAAGTGAACAGATAACAGTGAACAGTGAATAGCATCGTAGCCCGGATGAAGTGAAACGTAATCCGGGGATGTATTTGCACCCTGCAACAAAACCCCGGATTCCGCTTCGCTACATCCAGGCTACATACTGATTCAGCAGCACCTGGATACCAGGGCGAATAAGAACTGGGCGGAAAAAGTGAACGGCTAACAGTGAATAGTGTTAAAAAACAGTATCTGGCAAGACATTGAACGCTTAATATTTTTTTTACCTTGATACGGTTTGGTTGCGTTCCTGCCACATGATCACCAATGAGCTCAGACGGCTTATTTCTCTAATAATTTACTGTTCACTATTATCTGTCCACTGTTAACTGTTTTTCTTCACTATTCGTTGTTTTTCCCTTATAATTCGCCGCCTTAACAATCTGTACTCCTTGCTCCACTGCCAGAC
>DAOWLL010000516.1 GCA_030641945.1 Gammaproteobacteria bacterium
AAAAAACAGTATCAAAAACTTCTTTACAATATCGGAGGCATAAGGAATATGAGGAAAAATCCTGAAGCCCTTTATGTCATCGACCCGAGTAAAGAAGTGATCGCAGTAAAAGAAGCAAGGAAGCTGGGTATTCCCGTGATAGCAATCACCGATACTAACTGTGATCCTGATATAATCGATTATGTGATCCCCGGCAATGATGATGCGATCCGTTCCTGCAGTTTGGTTTGTTATCGTCATTGCCCTTTGCTACGGTTGCACTCAGGACAAGGGTGAAATCAAGGGGAAACAACCATGAACCTGGAAAAAGTATTTTTCGCATTCTTCATTGTGCTGGCGCTGACACTGAATTTCGGCTTCTTCCTGGGGGAACTGGACAACCCCGATCACCATAATGTGTACGAACTGTATGCCGCGCTGGTCGTTAGTTTGATAGCGACCATTATGAAGTTCGGCGACCGTGCCCATATTGGCGCGGTACTGCTGGCAACCAGCCTGGTTGCCGATCTGCAGCTGATTGCAGCGGTTATTGTCTGGACCATCACGGCCCACACAACCGATGCCGGCATGACGCCCATGATCCTGGCCAGTATTGTTTCATTATCCGGTGGCGCACTACTGGCAAATATCACCTCGGTCATCATCCTGGTCACCGAGACGGTGATGTTTCGCCGCTAACCGGTTCCTGACCAGCCATGCAGAATCTTGTCTATCTGCTGTTGCGCCGCATGCGGCTGCCGCTGGTTATTATCATCCTGTCCTACGCGGTATCCGTCCTTGGACTGGTGCTGATACCGGGTATCGACGACCAGGGCAATCCATGGCGCATGAGCTTCTTTCATGCGTTCTATTTCGTCAGCTTCATGGCCTCCACCATCGGATTCGGGGAAATCCCCTACGCATTTACCGATGCACAGCGGATCTGGACCACCGTGGCCCTGTATATGACCGTGCTGTCGTGGCTGTATGCGATCGGTTCACTGTTCGCCCTGCTGCAGGATCCGGCCTTCCGGCGCGTGGTTGCCTATGCCGTCTTTACGCGCGCTGTACGCAACATCAGGGAACCCTTTTACCTGCTGTGTGGAATCGGCGATGCCGGGCAACTGGTTATGCGTGAACTCGCCGAACACAGTATCCGCAGCGTGGCGATCGACAGGGACGAACAGAAAGTCCATATGCTGAGACTTGAAGACCTTATGGTCCCCGTTCCAGGTCTTGCCGCGGATGTCACGGACTCCTCAACCCTGGTAGCCGCCGGCCTCAATAATAAACACTGTGCCGGCGTGCTGGCATTGACAGACGTCGACCATGTAAACCTGACGATTGCCATTACCAGCAAGCTGCTGGCACCGGAACTCAAGGTCATCTGCCGTTCGGAATCGAGCGACTCGGCAGCCAATATGGCCTCCTTTGGCACCGACTACATCATCGATCCGTTTGACACCTTTGCCAGGCGATTTGCCATGATGTTCCAGTCGCCCAGTATGTACCTCGTCTATGAGTGGATGACCAGCATCCATGAGGCCCCACTGAGTGAATTTTCGGCGCCACCCAGGGGGACCTGGATTCTCTGCGGTTATGGACGATTCGGGAAGGCCGTTCAAAAGAGCCTTTCATTCAAGGGAATACAAACAGTACTGATCGAGTCAGACATCGCAAAAACCGATGCACCGGAAGGTACCATCCACGGCCGCGGTACCGAGGCCATTACCCTGCATGAAGCCGGCATTCAACAGGCGGTTGGCATCATCGCGGGTACCGACGATGATTCCAACAACCTGTCTATCATCATGACTGCGCGCGACATCAATGAAGACCTGTGTACCGTTGCACGCCAGAACCTGAGCAGCAATGACGCTATTTTTTCTGCCGCACATATCGAAATCACCATGCAGCCCGGTACGCTCATTGGTCAACGGGTTATCGACATGCTGACCACCCCCCTGCTGTCCGATTTCCTGCGTATGGCAAAACAACAGGACGAGACATGGGCCAATGTGCTGGTCAGCCGGGTTGTCGGGGTCCTCACCGACCGCCCACCCGAATCATGGAC
>DAOWLL010000343.1 GCA_030641945.1 Gammaproteobacteria bacterium
AGCCGTTTGTAGCTTTCCTCAAAGATATTGTGCGGGAGCTGTTTGAAGCAGATCACCACCTCAGTGCGTTTGCAGGCCATTCTCTTTCCTGTGCGCAGGTAAAAGGGAACGCCGGCCCAGCGCCAGTTATCAATATCGGCCCGCAGTGCTACAAAGGTCTCGGTGGAGCTTTCCGTACGGGCGTCATCTTCCTGCAGATAGCCGGGTACGGCCCCTCCTTTCAGGAAGCCATCGCCATACTGGCCGCGCACGGTTTTTTCACCCACACTATCAATGGTAATGGGCCGCAGTGCCTTTAAAACCCGCAGCTTTTCACTGCGGACATTCTCTGCGTTCAGTCTGGCCGAAGGCTCCATGGCGACAAGGGAGAGGATCTGCAACAGGTGGTTCTGCACCATGTCCCGCAGTTGACCGGATTTGTCGAAATATCCCCAGCGGCCTTCAATCCCCACCTCTTCTGCAACCGTAATCTGAACATGGTCAATCGTTGTCCGGTCCCAATTATTGGCAAAGAGCGAGTTGGCAAAACGCAGCACTACCAGGTTCAGGACCGTCTCCTTGCCGAGGTAATGGTCAATGCGGTAGATCTGTTCTTCTGAAAAATACCTTCCGACCTCATTGTTAATTACAATGGAGGAGGCCAGGTCATGGCCAATCGGTTTTTCCAGGACAACCCTGCTCTCAGGCGCAACCAGGCCGGACTCGTGCAGCCCCTTACAGATGGCGCCGTAAATTGCCGGCGGCACGGCAAAATAGTTCACCATGACCCGCTGCTCCTGGTCGATTATGTCTTTGAACCGGGCATAATCAGCACTTGCCGTCATATCCACTTGCCGGTAGTTCAGGCGTTGGGATAGACGCGACCATACCACATCGCTAATATCCTCTTTCAGGAATGTCTTCAGGCTATCCCTGACTACATCCACATATTCTTCGTCGCTCTTTTCATGTCTTGCCACACCGATGATTCTCGTATCAGGGTGAATCAGCTCCGCCTTTTCAAGCTGATACAGACATGGCAGGAGTTTCCGGCGCGCCAGATCGCCCAGTGTGCCAAATAACACAAAATCACACGGTCTTTCCGTTTGCTTGCTGTTCATAGTCATTCCTTTTTTCACTTTTTTGCTGCAAGGTCCAAAAGCTCTATGCGGGTATTTACATCAGGATGCTTAATCGATGGTCTTTCGGTCATGAGCACCAGGTTTCCCTCTATCCCGTGAGATCGCAGCCAGTCCCGGGCATATTGCTTCCAGTTCTCCGGATAATCAGGCTCGTGCACCGGGTAGATCCCGTAGGAGAACTGTAACTGCTGACAGGTCGTTTCCTGTGGACTGGTGGCGGCTATCCATACCGGAAGCCTCGATCGCGTGACGTCTCTTGCCGA
The DNA here is from genome assembly GCA_030641945.1 of Gammaproteobacteria bacterium. Lineage (GTDB taxonomy): Bacteria > Pseudomonadota > Gammaproteobacteria > SZUA-229 > SZUA-229 > JABDQW01. The sequence goes on from DAOWLL010000343.1 coordinate 1,385, forward strand.
TGCACCGCTGTAAGTTGGGGCCATCACCACGGCCAGAGAAAAGCGCTTCAATATATTCTCAACGCTCAAGGCGATCAGATCCGCAAGCTTGGCACTCCCTTCAGGGCCGAATTCCCTCAAGGCCTCCCGGGCATAATAGCTCGGGCGGTGAACCTCAATTGCCGCGGCGATCCTAGCCAGCATGCCTGCGGCGTCTACCGGATACCTGCCCATTGCCGACTCCTCGGAAAGCATAACGCAGTCCGTGCCGTCGAGGATGGCGTTGGCCACATCCGTTGACTCCGCACGGGTAGGGCGTTTGTTAGTAGTCATGGACTCCAGCATCTGCGTGGCGGTGATTACCGGTTTGCCCAGGAGGTTGGCCTTCCGCATTATGCGTTTCTGGGCGACAGCGATCTGCTCGATGGGTATTTCCACCCCAAGGTCTCCCCGGGCGATCATAATGCCGTCCGCAGCCCTGAGGATTTCGTCCGTGCGGTCCAGCGCCCCGGAGCGCTCGATCTTGGCGATGATGAACGGATCGTGACCCAGGGCCGCTGCTGCATCGCGCACAGCAGCAATATCCGCAGCGCTTTCTACAAAAGACTGGCTGACCGCATCCACGCCTTGCTCCAAGGCAAATTTCAGGCAATCGCGGTCGCGATCAGTAAACGCCGTGATGCCCAAGTCAATCCCGGGCAGGTTAAGGCCTTTGCGGGAGCGCAATTCGCCACCGACCAGGATCCTGCACTCAACGTCATTCCCTTTCACCCTCACGACCTCTAGCTGGATAAAGCCGTCATTAAGATACAAAGTATTGCCGGGCTTCACGACCTGCGGCAGGCGGGAGAAGCTCATTGATACACGCTCGCTGTTGCCGGTAATATCTTCCGTAGTAAGAGTGAAGGAATCGCCTGGCTTTAGCTCGACCGGCTCTTGTGCCAGTTGGCCGACACGCATCTTGGGGCCGGGCAGGTCTACCATGATCGCGACACGCCGGCCGGTTGCGCGTGAGGCCGCGCGGATATTCCCGATCACCTTCTTGTGACTCGCGAAATCGCCGTGCGAAAAGTTGAGACGCGCCACGTCCATGCCCGCCAGGATCATCTGTTCCATGACCTCCGGTGACTCGGAGGCCGGCCCGATAGTGCAGACTATCTTTGTCTTGTTGGCTGGTAGTGTCATGGCTTTTTCCTTCTCTATGGATTGGATAGGGACTCCGTCCGTTACGGCCCGGGCAGCTTGCAGTGCTGTCGTACTGCGACCGGGGCATCCGGCGAGAGCCGGATCTCTTCATCTCCATGCCGGATCTCCAGGCCATCACCTTCTCGCAATGAATAGGTAACGGACTCTCGTTCGATACTCACTTCCAGCATCTGGCCACGAATGGTCAAGGGAAAACAAATCCTCTCCGGCCCGGGGGGCAGCGGCCTCGGATTGAAAGACACCTGTCCGTCGTAATCCCGCATGCCTGCAAATCCATACACGGTGGCCAGCCAGGTGCCGCCGATGGATGCGATATGGACCCCGTCTTCGACGTTGCCCGCGACATCTGCGAGATCCATTAGCACGGCGTATTTAAAATATTCCATCGCCTCCCGGGTGTAGCCTAACTCCGATGCCAGGGTACTCTGAATACAGACCGAAAGAGAAGAATCCCCGGTGGTCAACGGATCGTAGTAATCGAAGTTGCGTTTTTTCTGTTCGAGGGAAAAGTCGCGCCCGAGAAGAACCATGGCCAGCAAGATATCGGCCTGCTTGATCACTCCGTATCGATAGATCACGAGTGGATGGTAATGAAGTAGAAGCGGATATTTGTCAGCAGGAGTATTTTCAAAGTCCCAGACCTGTTTATCGAGGAAGCTGTCGTCCTG
>DAOWLL010000527.1 GCA_030641945.1 Gammaproteobacteria bacterium
AGGCGTGCAATATGCGTGTCACCCATTATTTTAGCGGCATCTTTTAATGATGTCTTAGTTGCATAAGTAATGCGGCTGCCGATTCGTTGTGACATGCTTTGAACCCTGATTGCGGCGCCAGGCAAAAGTTTACGATACAGCCATTCGACATCAATATTTACCGCGTTCAACTCAGGCGGATGCAGTCCCTGTTTATACATCCAGACAAAGGCCAGTGCCGCGAAGAACAATAACTGTAATTGTGATAATACATGGGTCGTATTGTAGGGCCAGTACTCAACTTCCCATGGTAACAGTGCATAAAGATATTGTGGTTGTGAACCGATAAAGAGGCACAGCACCGCGGCTATGCTCATGCCAATTAGCATGTTTAGCGGCGCTTCTTGTGTACGGATACCTGAATCTTTAGCGAAGAACGCAAAATAAGGAATCTTGATACCGGCGTGATGGAGTACACCAGCAGAAGCAAATAGCAGCACCAGCCAAAGGTAATCATAACCTTCCTGTATCATCGCCGCCATTATCATTGATTTGCTGACGAAGCCACTGAAAAGCGGGAAAGCTGATATTGAACAGGCACCAATAATACACAGTGTTGCTGTTTTCGGCATTGACTTGTATAAACCACCCAGATCAGAGCCTTTGATAGTGCCTGCTCTATAGAGTACGGCACCCATGCTCATGAATAACAGGGCTTTATAGATAACATGACTGAAAGCATGTGCCACAGTGCCATTGAGTGCGAGAGCCGTTCCAATGCCAATGCCACAGACCATAAATCCAAGCTGGTTAATCAAGCTGTAAGCAAGCACCCGTCGCAGGTCATTCTCAATGACTGCGTAGAAGATCGGGAAGCATGTCATCACTGCACCGATGTAAATGAGCAGTTCGGTACCGGGGAAACCGCGTGCTAATGCATACACGGCAACCTTGGTGGTGAATGCCGAGAGGAAAACAGCGCCAGTTGGTGTTGCTTCAGGATAGGCATCAGTAAGCCAGTTGTGTAGTAAGGGGAAAGCGCACTTGATGCCGAAAGCCAGAAATATCAGCCATCCACTGATGCCTTCCAGCCCAATAAATTCAAATGCCAGCGAGCCGGTCTGATAATGCTGCACCATTGCACCGGCGAATAGTAGTACACCTGAGGTAACCTGAATGATCAGGTAGCGCATGCCAGCACGGATCGCTCGTTCCGTATGGCTAGCCCATATCAGGAAAACAGATGAGATTGCCATCAATTCCCAGAAGATGAACAATGTTATCAGATCACCCGCAAAGACTGCACCTAATGTACTGCCGGTATAGAGCAGGCCTGAAACTGTTTGTGTGGTATCGCGGACATGCAAGGCGAAGATTGCGGCAAAAAATGCGGTGATATGGAACAGATAACCAAACAGCAGGCTGAGGCGATCAGTTCGCATCAACTGCAGCTCAAAATCCATAATGCTAAACGTGGTGACGATGCCGGGTGGTACATCTAACCATAGATGCAGACCGCCTAGTATTGGCGTGGCCAGCAGTATCAGGTTTCGCAGCTGGCCGCGCGTTATCATTGCCAGCAGGGCGGCAATGAAAAATGGTACGAAAGGTGGAAGCTCAGTCATCCACATCATAATAATCTTCTTTGCGTTTCACGATCTTACGCAACTGTTTGGCTAACAGTACGATTGTCACGTAGGCAATGAATCCGAATATGGCGAAAAAGCCGGTTATGCCATCCCACTCGTGAACTACATGTCGGTGAAGAAAAAAATCAAGTATGAATAGCAATGCACAGATAGCATAAAGGGAACGTAATAACAGCGATACATTACGAGGTTTGTCGAACAGGTATTGTTTTTTCTCTGGCTCTGTCATGTTATTTACCCCCCCGAAGCATCCAGTGCCAGATCATAGAAGGGATCAGGATAGAAAAACAATAACAGACAGGCAAGTGATGTGACTATCATCGCAAGCAGGCAGCTTGCTGGTGCTTCTTTGATCTTGATATATG
>DAOWLL010000357.1 GCA_030641945.1 Gammaproteobacteria bacterium
AACGCAGATGAACACGGATGAAAGCGTTTTTAAGTTTCTAACTATCTGTGTTCATCTGTGTTCATCTGTGGACATAGGTCCTGTTCCTTGCTGGCTACGAAACTATTCACACACAACAGTATTCGCGTCTTTTGCGGGGGCCGTGTAGCGGCAGGCGGCTAAAACCTCTGTGTTCTCTGTGACTCTGTGGCAATCATTTGAATTTTTACCCACTTGATGTGGTGAAGACCCATTGATATCAAAGCCATATTCAGCAAAATGAACGGGTTAAATCCTGTTACAGATTGCCCCTAAAATCCAAATCCTTCATGCAATATGCGGGCTAGCTATACAGAGCAAATTTTAAGCCTGAACATTACATCTTCGGTGAATTGTTCTGGCCGGGTATACGGATTAGGGTTAATCATAAATCGAACTGAGAAACGGTGTTTGCCTGCGCTTATTTCGGGATAGCAGTTAAGTGTGGCAGGTACTGATATATGTAACAATTGAACGGCCTGATTAGTATCTATTACTTTCTGGAAAAATCCTTTCGTTGCAGTCTCATCGGAATCATCAGTAGAGTTTCTTAAAACGTCCAAAATCATAGTGATTGCTTCTTCAAGCACATTGAAGGGTGAAAACCATTGCTGCAGATGCTCTCGCCGTGTACTTTCCGGTCTTGTTTGCCAGTAGTGGAACGCCGGTAAATCGAAATCACAGATCGGGCCCGGCACTGAATTTTTCTGCCGAACGGCATTCAATAGTTCAGCGCTCTGGGTCTCCTGGCCTAATTGCCCTGCGTTCGACTGCAATTTGCCGATCAGAACAGTCTGTTTATCCAGTAAGGCTGCCAATTGTCCCTGGTCAATTTGCGGGCGTTTAGAAAGTCTTTCCAGACGTGAATGCTGCCGCTCAAGTTCCTTGAGTACTTCAAGCTTGATATCGCTTCGGGTGGTAAAAGACAGGATGTCCGTAATTGCATCGATTGCGATGGGATTGTCCCATGCAGATCCGTGCTTAACGTGGAAAGCAAACTGGTTGAACAGGCTCTCGAGTCTAAGGAACGTACGAATTCGTTCGTTCAGTGGTTGTTCGTAAGTGAGGTAATCGGTCACGGTAGGCTCATTCTATTAATGCCGGGATTGTTGCATAAATCCGGAATTACATAAAGTTGTCTTGTGTTGTTAGTGAAATATAATGTTGATGAAGCTGTTGCACCGATTGCTGTAGGTCGTCTAACGCACCGCTATTGTCGAGGCTGTCATCAGCGGCAGCCTGTCGTTGTGCATCATCAGCCTGATTTTGCATAATTGCCCTGATCTGTGCTTCACTGCGGCCATCTCTGGCCTGGACACGCTGGATTCGTACTGATTCTGTAGCATTCACCACTAATACCCTGTCAACAAGGTCTCGCTGTCCTGATTCAAGTAACAGTGGGATTACAACCAGGATATAGGGTTCATTTTTATACTCGTCTTTATAAACCCGGATTTGCTCGCGCACACGCGGGTGGATGATGGTTTCAAGCTGTTGTTTCATGTTGGGGCTGTTGAATACGATTTCGGCGAGTTTGGCTCTGTCCAGCCTGCCTTCAGGCGTTAATATCGCCTCACCAAACACACCGATAACTTCAGACAGGGCTGCTGAGCCTGGCTGGACTAGTTGATGTGCGATGACATCAGCATCAATTACCGGGACGCCCAGGTGATTAAACATTCTGGCGACTTCGGATTTGCCGCTACCGATACCGCCTGTAAGGCCAATGGTCAGCATTATTGCATAGTAACAAGGTAGGCCTGGTTAATATCATTGCCCCAAAGTAGTGCGATCCAGCCCGCGACTGCGAGATAAGGTCCGAAGGGTATTGGCTGCTGTGTGCGGGTTTTACCCGTTACCAGCATAAATGAGCCAGCGATGGCACCAACGACTGATGAAACCAGAATAATTTGCGGCAGCATAGTCCAGCCCATCCAGGCACCCATGGCCGCAAGTAACTTGAAGTCGCCGAACCCCATGCCTTCTTTACCTGTAACCAGCCTGAATACCTGGAACACGGTCCAGAGCACCAGGTAGCCGGCAATCGCACCGATTACACTGGCTTGCAACGAGGTATAGGTTTCAAACAAGGCGAAGATCAGACCCAGCCATAATAATGGCAGGGTAAGACTGTCAGGCAGCAACTGCTTATGTACATCAATCATGGTCAGGGCGATCAATATCCAGGTGAATAGCAGGCCGCCTGCGGTTTGCATGGTGACACCAAATTGCCAGGCAACAGCAACAGACATTATTGCGGTGACCGCTTCAATGGCGGGATACTGAATTGATATAGGTGTTTTGCATGAAGAACACTTGCCGCCAAGTAAGAGATAACTGATCAGCGGAATGTTTTCCCATGCACGAATAGAGTGACCGCAATGGGGGCAGCTGGATGCGGGTGTTGCAAGGCTTATTTTTACTTCTTTATTCTCGCCACTAGCTTCTATTTCGAGAAATTCATGGCATTGCTGTCGCCAGTCACGTTCCAGCATTACTGGCAGGCGATAGATGACAACATTCAAAAAGCTGCCTACACACAGGCTGAACAGAACAATGGCTGTATAAAACAGCCATTGTTCTGCCTTGAATACGGTGAGTAGTTCCAAAGGAGCTTAATGTTGTGAAACAACTTCACCCATTTTGAACACAGGTAGATACATTGCAATCACGAGACCACCAATTACAACGGCGAGGAACGACATGATCAGCGGTTCCATCAGCGCAGTCAGGTTATCGACTGCATCATCTACTTCCGCTTCATAATAATCAGCAACCTTGGCAAGCATCTCATCGAGGGCGCCGGATTCTTCACCAATACCAACCATCTGGATCAGCATGTTGGGAAAAAGGGCTTTGTTTTGAGACAGGCTTGCCTGTAATGTGGTGCCTGAAGAGATATCATCACGTACACGCATGATCTCCTTGGTATAGACGCTGTTACCTGCTGCACTCGCAACCGAGACCATGGCTTCAACCAGTGGTACACCGGCAGCAAACATGGTTGCCAGTGTTCTTGAAAAACGTGCGATGGCAGAGTTAAACATCAATGCGCCAAATGCGGGTATGTTCAGAGAAATCACGTCA
>DAOWLL010000270.1 GCA_030641945.1 Gammaproteobacteria bacterium
CACATAACATGTAATAACTTGTTGTTATTAATGACCTTTTAATTTATTTAGCCAATTTTGCTTAATAAACTAAAAATTGGTTCGAAATTTGCAACCAGCATAATTAATGAGCGACACTAACCCGTTACAAGCCATTCTGGATAACCTGCATTCTGCGGTACTGGTTGTTAATCAGGACCTTGGTATCGAGTGCATGAACCCCTCTGCGGAGCATCTTTTTCATATCAGCAGCAAGCGCGCCATGAAACGCTCGATCAAGGAACTGATACCGGATGAACCTGAATTTCATGATCGATTGAGCCGCTCAATTATTTCCAGCCATCCGTTTACAGTTTTCGACACCAGTCTGCAAAGCCATGATGGAAAAATCATCAATGCAGACTACTCGGTTGCTCCGCTTGCCTACAAGCCAGGCGGAGAATACCTGTTGCTCGAATTTACGCGCCTGAGCAGTTTCATGAAGATTTCGAAGGAGGAATCATTATTGCATCAGCATGATGCAACCAGAAGTCTGCTTCACGGTCTTGCACATGAAATCAAGAACCCGCTCGGCGGAATCCGCGGGGCTGCTCAATTACTTGACCGGGAGCTCGATGATGATGGCAGAGAATTTACCCACATCATCATTCGAGAAGCTGATCGACTGCAAAACCTGGTGGACCGGATGCTTGGACCCAAGCATCTGCCTGTAAAAGAAATGCTCAATATCCATAAGATTCTTGAACACATACGCCAGCTGGTGCAGGCCGAATCTAAATCCATTAAATTTGTCGCTGATTATGATCCCAGCTTACCGGACGTTCATGCAGATGAATCCATGCTGATACAGGCCCTGTTAAATATCACCCGTAATGCTGTAGCCGCCCTCGATGGTGAAGGTCAAATAACCCTGCGCACACGTCCACGAAGAAACAGTTCGATCAGATCACAGACCTATCCACTGGTTGCGCAGATCGACATTATTGATAACGGCGAAGGCATTCCCGAAGACCTGGCTGAAACACTTTTCTTCCCTATGGTGACGGGCCGTGCTGAGGGTACTGGCCTTGGTCTTTCAATTGCACAATCATTGATACAACAGCATAGCGGCCAGATCGAATTTACAAGTAAACCAGGTGAGACATGTTTCACTATTTTAATACCTTTGGAGAATGGTCATGACTGACGGACGTCGTATCTGGATCATCGATGATGACGACTCAATACGCTTTGTTTTACAGAAAGCGCTGGAAAATGCCGACATGCAGGTCACCAGCTTCGACAGCGCCAACAATGTTCTGGATAAGCTTCAGCATGGCGAACCCGATGCCATCATTACCGATATTCGCATGCCCGGTATGGACGGTCTTGAATTACTCTCAAGGCTATCTGATCAATACCCAACCTTACCTGTCATCATTATGACGGCTCATACAGATCTTGACAGTGCCGTATCTGCTTACCAGGGCGGCGCATTCGAATATTTACCCAAGCCATTTGATATTGATGATGCCGTGGCACTGGCGCGACGCGCAAGTGACCGTCATAAACAACAGTTAGAACAGGTTTCTGATATTGCTTCAGACACACCAGAAATCATTGGCGAGGCGCCCGCCATGCAGGAAGTGTTTCGTGCCATTGGCCGTTTATCCAAATCAAATATTAATGTTCTGATCACGGGTGAGTCCGGCACAGGTAAAGAACTGGTTGCACTGTCACTGCACAAACACAGTCCACGCGCACAGCAGCCATTTATTGCACTCAACACCGCAGCTATTCCCAGGGAGCTGCTTGAATCAGAATTATTTGGTCACGAAAAAGGCGCATTTACCGGAGCGCAATCATTAAGGCGCGGGCGCTTCGAGCAGGCAGATGAAGGCACGCTGTTTCTCGATGAGATAGGCGATATGCCTGCAGAGTTACAAACCCGATTGCTGCGTGTGCTGGCTGATGGTGAGTTCTATCGCGTTGGTGGGCATACTCCAATCAAGGTGAATGTACGCGTTGTCGCAGCGACCCATCAAAACCTTGAGGAAAACGTTAAGAAGGGGCTGTTCCGTGAAGATCTTTTTCATCGCTTGAATGTCATCCGAATCCAGCTGCCGGCATTGCGTGAGAGACGTGAAGATATTCCCGCTCTACTCAAACTGTTTCTTAACCGGGCCATAAAAGAACTTGAAGTTGAACAAAAGACATTTTTGCCCGAAGTTGAAAACTACCTGTCTACACTTGAATGGCCGGGTAATGTAAGGCAGCTTGAAAACGCCTGTCACTGGCTTGCCGTAATGACATCGGGTCAAATGATTCATTTGTCAGATCTGCCGCATGAGCTTCAACCTGATGCCGGCAAGCAGGCAGAATCCTCAACACAGAACTGGCAGGACGGCTTGTTAAACTGGACGCAGCAGCAACTGGCATCTGGAAGTACCGCAGTTGCTGAACTTGTAATACCGGAAGTCGAAAAAATACTCATCAAGGCGGCATTGAATAAAACCGGCGGCCGCAGAAATGATGCTGCCAACCTGCTCGGCTGGGGCAGTAATACGCTAACAAGAAAGATCAAGGAGCATGACATCAAGTAGCATGTCAGTACACATGTAAGCACAGATACTCGGCCAGGACCTGGAGCGACTACCTGATTGAATAAGCTCGGCAAGGAAGACAGTCTGAACGGATAGTTACTAGTAAATTTACCGCAGAGGCGCGGAGACGCAGAGGAATCATCGGTTTTGTAGTTAGCTGCTCTGCATTTGATTGTATGTAGGAGCGGTTTTAACCGCGAATTGCTAAAGTTCGCGACTAAAGTTGCTCCTACATACCTGTAATTATCTCTGCGTCTCCGCGCCTCTGCGGTTCGTATCTCCTTTCAAATCCAATTGAACTGATATTATATCGATGTTAGTAATCAATCTCAGGCCAGTCAAAGCGGCTCTTTATTCAACGGAGTTAACACAATTAATATAAGCATCTTCCAGATTGCTGCCGTTATATGTTTGCTTGAACTCTGCAGACGAACCTTCATAGAGAATATTGCTTTTATGCAGCACGGCCATCTTGTCTGCCAGCTCATCGACATCAGCCAGTACATGCGAACTAAAAAATAACGTAACGCCCTGCTGCTTTAAATTAAACAGTTGCTTTTTGAATAGCACGCGCGCTTTAGGATCGAGGCCGCTCATTGGTTCATCAAGCAGCAATAGAGACTTCCTGCTTAACAGGCAGGAAGCAAGACCCAGTTTCTGTGTCATGCCTTTTGACAAACGACCAACCGAAGATTCCATTATTTCCCGGTCAAGCTCCAGCGCCTCGAGCATTTCATGTATTTCTTCTTTGTTTTGCCTGCTCGAATGCAGTTCCAGCATATATTGAATAAAATCTTTGCACTTGAGATGAATCGGCGGTGAAAACCGGTCTGGAAGATACGCAAGCTGCTCTCTTGCGCTTACTCTCCTGTGTGACTTGCCAAATAATGAAATCAAACCATTATCTATCGAAACCAGATCGAGCATTGCCTTGATCATGGTCGACTTACCGCTGCCATTCATGCCAACAAGACCATAAAAATGTCCTTCGGGCACTTCAAGATCAATACCATCAAGCACTTTTTGCCTGTTGTATGATTTATTGACCTTCTGACATTGAATGGCGAGAGTGTTCATCTGATTATTATTGTCGAATAAAAAAGAGCCCAGCAAATGGGCTCTTGTTATTTACCATATTCGACACTTATTAGAAGTTTCTGAATACCGCTGCGCAGTTATCGCTCGGATTCTGCAACTCATAATCATTAGCCGCGGTAATGCACAGGCCCTCGGCTGTTGCATCCCATCCTGATCCTGCAGTACCCAGCTGCATTGCGCCCGAATCGGGTGAACCGTCATCGACCTTGCGGTCCAGTTCGGCGATGACTTCTACCG
>DAOWLL010000067.1 GCA_030641945.1 Gammaproteobacteria bacterium
ATTGAGGTATTAGAAAGTCTCATTTCGTCACCTATTTAGTTCGTTAAAAGAACTAACTAAGTAACTAAATCAATCACTTACACTGAAGCTGAAGACCCCCAGTGTGGTGCGCTACCAGACTGCGCTACGCCCCGTGAAGGTCGCATAGGATACCCGAAAACGGGTAAAGATATAAGCTGAAAATTGTGGTGAGGAAGGTAGGCGATGCCCACCCTGCTTTTAATCTGGTAGCCAGGTTCAGGTATCTATGACTTCAACAGCTGCAATAAGTCTTCCAGCTCATTACGCATCTGGCGCATAATCTGTTGACTCTGGTTGTTGTCTTCTGCCGCATCTTCGCCTGTGAGTTTCTGGCGGGCACCGGTAATGGTGTAGCCTTGCTCGTACAGCAAATTACGGATCTGACGAATCAGGATGACGTCATGACGCTGGTAATAGCGGCGGTTGCCGCGACGTTTAACCGGCTTGAGCTGGTTAAATTCCTGCTCCCAGTAGCGCAGTACGTGTGATTTAACACCGCACAGATCGCTCACCTCACCTATGGTGAAATAGCGCTTGCCCGGTATTGCTGGTAATTCGTTATTATTGCTGGCTTCCAGCATATGCTTCTACTCGTTGCTTCAGTTTCTGTCCAGGTCTGAATGTAACGACACGGCGCGCAGAAATTGGGATTTCCTCCCCCGTTTTAGGGTTGCGACCAGGGCGTTCGGTTTTATCCCGAAGCACGAAATTGCCAAACCCAGATAGTTTGACGTGATTCGCATCCCCAAGTGCCATTCTCACTTCTTCAAAAAACAGTTCGACCAATTCTTTGGCTTCACGTTTGTTAAGCCCAAGCTCTTCGTACAGGCTTTCTGCCATGTCGGCTTTTGTTAGTGCCATGTCCTACTCCCGAAGTGTAGCAGCAAAATTTTGATTTAGTGCGTTAACCACTGATTCTATCTCAGAATCAATATCCAGATCAGTAAGAGTGCGGGAAAAATCCTGTAAAATCAAGCCAAAAGCGACACTTTTTAGTCCTTTGTCCACGCCTTTACCGGTATAAATGTCAAATAATCGGACTTCCTGCAAAATTTTCGAAGTGGAATCCCGGATGCAATCTTCAATCGACTGCGCACTGACGTTCTCATCGATCAAGATCGCCAGGTCACGTCTGACCTCAGGGAATTTCGATAGCGGCCGGAACGATGGCAAATGTGACTGGCAAACCGCCTCAAGATCCAGCTCAAAAATGTAGACCGTATTGCTCAAATCAAGCTCAGTTACTGCCTGCGGATGCAATGCACCCATCCAGCCAATGGCTTTGCCATTGTTGTAGAGCGCAGCACTCTGTCCCGGGTGCAACGCCGGGTGTGCTTCTGCACGATATTCAATCTCGGCCTCAGCGCCGAACAATGATTCAACATCAGCCTTCAAATCGTAGAAATCGACTGCGCGGCTGCTCTCAGCCCATTGCTCATCGTTAATCAAACCGCAGATGGCGCCCGAGATCCTGTCGATTTGCGCCATTTCCGTGTCACCCTGCAAGAAAACCTGTCCTGTTTCAAACAGGCGAACACGATTTTGCTGGCGATTGAGATTATGCCGCACAGCCTGCAACAGGCCCGGCCATATCGTTGTGCGCATCACCGACATTTCAGACGATAACGGGTTTGACAGCTTCACGGCTGCATTGTCCGGGTCGAGTATGGCTTGCCATTTGGGATCGACGAAGCTGTAGGTGATGGCCTCAAAATATCCACGATCGACCAGCGATTTGCGTAACCGCGTTAGCGGCTGTTGATGTTCAGACATTTCACGCATTGCAGCATGATATTTCGGCTGGGTACGCGGAATATTGTTGTAGCCATGAATGCGCACCAGTTCTTCCAGCAGGTCGGCCTCTATCTCGATATCAAAACGAAAACTTGGCGGTTTGACCATCCAGTGGTCCTTGAATGATTTCACTTCCATACCCAGGCGCTCGAGGATGTCGATGATTTCATCCTGTTCAAGCTGGATGCCCAGAACACGGTTGATACGTTCATAGCGCAGATCAATGGGGTGGCGGTCTTGAGGATGTGCTTTTGTAGTCACATCGGTGACCGGACCAACCTCGCCACCGCAGATTTCGAGTATCAGCTCGGTGGCGCGGTCAATTGCGTGTACCTGCAATTGCGGGTCAACACCGCGCTCAAAGCGATGCGAAGAATCCGTGTGAAGTCCGTAGCCACGCGCTTTACCCGCAATAACCTCTTGTGCGAAGTAAGCACTTTCGAGGAAAATCGAGCGCGTTTGATCATTGACGCCGGAGTTCTCACCCCCCATGATGCCAGCGAGCGCCAATGGGCGCGAGTTATCGGCAATTACCAGCGTATTCTGATCAAGATCGATACTTTTACCATCAAGAAGCGTGATTGTTTCTGATTCTTTTGCATATCGAACCCTGATGCGACCATCCAGCTGGTCGAGGTCAAAGGCATGCATCGGCTGACCGAGCTCGATCATGACGTAGTTGGTTATATCCACCACAGCACCCAGACTGCGAATACCCGAGCGGCGCAGGCGTTCGATCATCCATACCGGTGTAGGCGCATTCACATCGACATCACGCAATACTCGCCCGGCATAGTGCGAGCAGGCTTCAGGCGCCTCGATGTTTACCTCAAAAGTATCATTGATTTTCTGCGTGTAAGGATCGTGCACCTCTTCTGTCACATCGCACTGGTTAAGGCTGCCGAGTTCACGCGCAATGCCGGCAACGCTGAGACAATCACCACGGTTAGGCGTTAGATCGATCTCAATGATGGTGTCATCCAGCTCAAGATAATCGCGCAGGTTTGTGCCAACGGGTGCATCAGCAGGCAGCTCCATGATGCCATCGGACTGCTCTGCCAGGCCCAGCTCTTTTTCTGAACACAACATGCCGGCTGAGGCCACGCCGCGAAGTTTGGCCGGCTTGATATTAAAGTTGCCCGGCAGTACGGCACCAACCCTGGCAAGCGCAACCGACAGACCGGCACGCACATTGTCAGCACCGCAGACGATCTGCAATGTTTCATTGCCATCTGTAACCTGACAGACACTCAACTTGTCAGCATCGGGATGCTTTTCGACGGACTCGACGTTGGCGACGACAACATCGGTGAATTCACCGGCAGCCGGTTCGGTGCCTTCAACTTCCAGCCCAGCCATGGTCAATTGCTCAACCATCTCCTCGGTGGAGATGGAAGGATTAACCCAGGTCCGCAGCCATTGTTCGCTAATCTTCATAAATGATTATTCACCACAGAGGCACAGAGTACACAGAGGTTTCCTGTGTGGGTAAAAACATCTCATAGCAGCCTCACATAAGGATGCTTTCATATTCTCAGTAAAACATTTCATAACAAAATATATTCTCTGTGCCCTCTGTGCCTCTGTGGTGAATTGTCTTATGCAAACTGCTGCAAAAACTTGAGATCGTTTTCAAAGAACAGGCGCAGGTCATTGACGCCATAACGCAGCATCGCCAGACGCTCGACACCCATGCCGAAGGCATAGCCGGTGTATTCCTCGTTATCGATACCCACTGCCTTGAACACGTTCGGATGCACCATGCCGCAACCGAGTATTTCCAGCCAGCCGGTATGGCCGCATACACGGCAGCCTTCACCGCCACACATCACGCACTGTATATCGACTTCAGATGAAGGTTCTGTAAATGGAAAATATGAGGGTCTGAAACGTGTCTGCAGATCATCGTTCTCGAAAAAGTGCTTGAGGAAATCCGCCAGCGTTCCCATCAGGTCTGAGAAACTTACATTCCTGTCCACCAGCAAACCCTCTATCTGGTGGAACATCGGGGTATGCGTGAGATCGGAATCACATCGATAGACACGACCCGGGGCAATAATTCTCAACGGCGGTTTATCCGTTTCCATGTGACGCACCTGCACCGGCGAGGTATGTGTGCGCAGTAAAGTTTGCGCATCAAAATAGAAGGTATCGTGCATGGCGCGCGCGGGATGATGTGCCGGAATGTTGAGCGCTTCGAAGTTGTGGTAGTCGTCCTCGATTTCTGGACCCTGTTCGACGGCAAAACCCAGCTGTGAAAACAGATCCTCGATGCGCTGCATGGTGCGTGTAACCGGATGCAGTCCACCCGCAGATTGACCGCGGCCCGGCAAGGTGACATCGATACGCTCACTGGCCAGCTTCGCTTCCAGCGCTGCGGCCTGCAATGACAGCTTGCGGGCCTCGATAGCCTGCTGCACGTCCTGCTTGGCCCTGTTGATATCCTGCCCGGCAGATTTGCGCTCTTCAGCGGGCAAGGTCCCCAGTGTCTTTAACAACGAGGTGAGCTCGCCTTTCTTGCCCAGATAGCTGACGCGTATCTGATCCAGCGCATCCAGATTGTCAGCCGCCTCGATGTCAGATTGAGCTTTGGCAGTTAACGCCTGAAGGTCCAATTGATTCTCCCCCGAAAATCCTCATCAATTAAAAAAGGGGAAGCCGGCTTCCCCTTTGATAAACAGTTTTGTTGCTATGGCAGAGTACCGAGATCTTTCAAGGTACCCTATAGGCTAATAATTTCCTCGCCCCTTAGCTCGCAACTCGCCACTGTCTTTAAGCTGCCAGTGCGTCCCTGGCCTTGTCTGCCAGGGCACTAAAAGCAGCCTTGTCGTGCACAGCCAGATCGGCCAGCACCTTGCGATCGATATCCACTTCCGCCTTGCTCAGGCCGTTGATCATACGGCTGTATGACAAACCGCATTCACGGGCTGCGGCGTTGATACGAGCGATCCACAGCGAGCGGAAAGTACGTTTCTTAACGCGGCGGTCGCGATACGCATACTGGCCGGCTTTAATCACAGCCTGGTGTGCGACACGGTAAACGCGACTGCGTGCACCGTAGTAACCTTTCGCTTTCGCTAAAACTTTTTTATGTTTGGCTCTGGCCTGTACGCCTCTTTTTACTCTTGGCATTTCAATTCTCCGCTTATACGTAAGGCCCTAAACATAGGGAAGTAGGCGATTCAGCATCCTGGTATCATTTTCATGCACCACTGCATCATCACGTAAATGACGTTTACGTTTTGTACTCTTCTTGGTCAGGATATGGCGGCGGAATGACTGCGCGCGTTTGAATTTACCCGAACCGGTACGGCGGAAGCGCTTGGCTGCACCACGGTTAGTTTTCATCTTAGGCATGATGCCTTCTCCAATAGTTGTATTCTTCAAAAATAAGCTCGGTGTTCAACCTTGAATCTTGTGACCGGCCCACTCGTCTGCCCGGATGTTTGCATAACCCGGCAGATATGTATTATGACTACTTGGCTCTTTTGGGACCCAGCAGCATAACCATTTGCCGCCCTTCCATATTCGGCATTTGCTCCACATTGGCTATATCTTCCAGATCGGCCTCTACGCGTTTGAGCAATTTCATGCCCAGTTCCTGATGCGCAAATTCGCGACCACGGTAACGCATGGTCACTTTTGTTTTATCGCCATTTTCAAGGAAATTACGCAGCTTTCTCAGTTTTACCTGATAATCACCCTCTTCCGTCCTGGGGCGGAACTTGATCTCCTTGATCTGTGTCCTTTTCTGCTTCTTCTTTGAAGCCTGCTGTTTCTTGCTGTTTTCAAATCTGAATTTGCCGAAATCCATAATTCGACAAACCGGAGGCTTCGCGTTTGGTGACACTTCTACCAGGTCAAGACCAGCTAGCTGGGCTTTGCCCAGCGCTTCCTCACTCGTCATTATGCCGAGCTGCTCACCTTCCTGGTCAATGACCCGTATTTCAGGATAGGTGATGTCTGCGTTTAAAAGCGTCTTTTTCGTTGCTGCGATTTCTATTCCTCCAAAACAGTACGACCGCGGCTCGCGATCTCATCGGACAACCGGGTTACAAGGTCTTCAACAGACATGGAACCAAGGTCATCACCACTCAGCGTGCGCACGGCCACTGTATTCGTTTCAAGCTCCCGATCGCCTATTACCAGCATGTAGGGAACCCGCTGTAATGTGTGCTCGCGGATTTTATAGCCGATCTTCTCATTTCTCAAGTCCAATTCGACTTTAAATCCTTGTTCAGCAAGGCTTTGTTGTATACTTTTTGCGAAATCGGCCTGATTGTCGGTGATATTCATAATTACAGCCTGTACAGGCGCGCGCCAGAGCGGGAATATTCCTTCGTGATCCTCGATCAGAATACCAATAAAGCGCTCCAGAGAGCCCAGGATGGCTCTGTGCAGCATGACTGGAACCTGCTTGCTGCTATCCTCGGCAATATAGTGCGCATCCAGACGTCCCGGCATGGAGAAATCGACCTGCATGGTGCCGCACTGCCACTGACGGCCAATACAGTCCTTCAGCACGAAATCGATCTTGGGTCCGTAGAAAGCACCCTCACCCGGCTGCAGTTTCCAGTCGATACTCTTGTTATTGAGCGCAATTTCCAGTGCTTTTTCCGCCTTGTCCCAGGCCGAATCATCGCCCACGCGTTTTTCAGGCCGTGTCGACAGCGCAACCATGATCTCGCTAAAGCCGAAATCAGCATAGACCTCGTAGACAAGATCGATGAATGCGGACACTTCATCCTGCAGCTGGTCTTCGGTGCAGAAAATATGTGCATCGTCCTGTACGAAGTTGCGCACGCGCATCAGACCGTGCAAGGTACCTGACGGCTCATTACGATGGCAGGAGCCGAACTCGGCCAGGCGCAGCGGTAAATCACGATAGCTCTTCAGGCCCTGGTTGAATACCTGGATATGGCAGGGACAGTTCATCGGCTTCACCGCATAATCACGGTTCTCGGAATGCGTGGTGAACATCATGTCGCCAAACTTGTCCCAGTGTCCGGATTTTTCCCACAGGGAACGGTCCACCAGCAGTGGCGTGTTGATTTCCTGGTAACCTTTTTTGCGGATCTTGTGACGTATGTAGTTTTCCACCGTGAGGTAAATCGTCCAGCCCTTGTCGTGCCAGAACACCATGCCCGGTGCTTCTTCCTGGGTATGAAACAGACCAAGCTGCTTGCCGATTTTGCGGTGATCGCGCTTCTCGGCTTCCTCAAGTCGGTGCAGGTAGGCATTGAGCTGCTTCTTGTCAGGCCAGGCCGTACCGTAAATGCGCTGCAGCATTGCATTGTCAGAATTGCCGCGCCAGTAAGCCCCGGCCACTTTCATCAGCCTGAAACCCTTACCCAGCTTGCCGGTACTGGGCAGATGCGGTCCACGGCAGACATCAAACCAGTCACCCTGGCGATAAACCGAGACTTCCTCGCCTTCAGGAATTATGTCCTCGATGATCTCGACCTTGTAGTCTTCACCGATGTCGCCAAAGGTTTTCCTGGCTTCATCACGGTCCCAGACTTCACGCACGATCGGTATATCGCGTTTCACGATTTCATGCATGCGCTGTTCGATCTTTTTCAGATCATCAGGCGTGAATGCTTCCTCGCGTGCAAAGTCGTAATAAAAACCATCTTCGATGGCAGGACCGATGGTGACCTGTGTATCGGGATAGAGTTCCTGCACCGACTGCGCCATCACGTGTGCTGCATCATGGCGCAACAGCTCGAGCGCTTC
>DAOWLL010000432.1 GCA_030641945.1 Gammaproteobacteria bacterium
ATATATCATGTTACATATCATTTATCCAGTCTGATTATTCACCACAGAGGAAACCTCCTTATCATTGAAAACCTTATTCACCACAGAGGCACGGAGGAATCCTTATTTTTTGTTAAACATTAAACATTTTTTACCACAATGGATCGTGTGTGCAGCCTATGCTATAAATCGGACGCCAGATTTTCTATAAATACAAACCTTTCATGCAATATGTGGGCTAATTGTTCGGCGACAATTAACCTGTCCGGTCAGACGACAATTATCTTGACCGGTTGAGTGTAAGGCCCGATAAGTACTTTTTGCCCATAAGGGAGAAAGGCTTGTCTGGTAAACACATCACTCAATCACAGGAAAATATCTATATGAAGAACCGTCAGACAGGCTACGGTCAGGAGACATCCGCAGCAAAAGCAGGCATCAGTGTCCGTTCTGGTCGCCGTATCGAGAAAGGAGATAAAAGTACACCCAAAGCACATACTTGGCGAACACGAAAAGATCCGTTTTCTGCGGTATGGGAATCAGAATTGGTGCCGCTACTGGAAAGGGAGCCCACCCTAACAGGCACTACCTTGTGGGATTATCTGGATGAGAAGCATCCGGGGATATACCCGGAGAGATTGCTACGGACACTTCAGCGGCGAGTAAAACATTGGTTGGCGACCATGGGTCCTGATAAAGAAGTGATGTTCCGCCAATCGGTACCCGCAGGTCACCAGGGGCTATCTGATTTCACCCACCCCAATACAGCGATCACGATAGACCAGAAACCTTTTGTACATCTGCTGTATCAGTTTCGTCTGGCTTTTAGTGGCTGGCGTTATGTGCATATTATTCAGGGTGGAGAAAGCTACAGCGCGCTGGCCGATGGATTACAAAGCGCATTGCACACGCTGGGAGGTACTCCGAAGGAGCACCGTACAGACAGTCTGAGTGCTGCTTATGTTAATGCCACAGAAAAGCGGCGGCTAACCGATGACTACCATGACTTGTGCAAGCATTATGGCATGCGAGCCACAACCAATAACCTCGGTGTTAGCCATGAGAATGGTGCCATTGAAGCGCCACATGGCTCATTAAAGCGTCGTATTGAGCAAGCCATAAAAATACGTGGTTCCAACGACTTTCCAAACCTCCGTGCTTATCGTGCATTTCTAGAACGTATTGTCGATAAACTGAACAAGCGGTGTAAAGGGCGATTAGCTGAAGAACAAAAAGCACTGCTGCCGTTGCCAGCACATCGTTTTATTGATTACAGTGAACTGACTGTAAAAGTTACAACCAGCAGCACGCTATCGGTAAAGCGCGTGTTGTATACCGTGCCTTCCCGTCTTGTTGGTGAGAATATCAGGGTGCACCTGTACCATGACCGACTGGAATGCTTTGTTGGTCAAACCCGGGTTATCGTACTGCCGAGGGTCTATCCAACCACACCAGCGGGCAGAGCCAGGCGAATTGACTATCGACACATCATTCATTCGTTGGCAGCAAAGCCACAGGCCTTCCGCTTCTCACAGTTCCGGGATGAGATTTTACCTAACACGCGGTACAGGCAGTTATGGCAGCATGCACAGCTGCAATTTACACCACAGGAGGCCTGCAAGTGGATGGTAGCTATTTTACGGTTTGCTTATGATTATGACTGTGAAGGCACATTAGCTGCTGAGCTGCTCTTGCAGGCAGAGCGTGGCGAGCTACCTGATCTACAGTCGATACAGGCAAGGTACTTACAGCACCGTACACCACCCCCGATTCCGGTGCGACAGCACCAGATTGCTGACTATGACCAGTTACTGACGGGACAATGGATGAACCAGGAGGTGACCTGTGACTGATGCATTGCCAATGATGTTGAAAGAACTTCGGTTGCCTGCTTTTGAACAGCATTTTGAGACCTACCAGGAACAGGCCAGTGAACAGGCATGGGGGTATGGCCAATACCTCTCGAAACTCTGTGAAGATGAAATAGCGCGACGGTATGAAGTACGTATCCGTAACTGGACCAAAGAGGCCAAATTACCGCGGGGAAAAAGCTTTTCTACGCTGGCCATGGAAGAGTTGCCAAAAGCCATTCAGAAGAAAGCCATTGGACTGCGTGACAATACCCAATGGGCATTACAGGCTGACAACGTTTTACTCATCGGTCCTTCTGGCGTTGGTAAATCCCATATTGCCTCTGCACTGGGCCTTCATCTTATCGAACAAGGCATCCGGGTAAAATGGCTCCCTGCCACATCCCTTGTGCAATTACTGCAACAGGCAAAAAGGGATCTGGATCTGATGGCAGTAATGAGCAAGCTGGATAAATATCGCGTATTAATTATCGACGATATTGGCTACGTCAAAAAAACCGACTCAGAAACCCAGGTGCTGTTTGAGTTTATTGCCCATCGCTATGAAAGCGGCAGCTTGATCATCACATCAAACCAGCCATTTAGCCACTGGGATCAGATATTCCCAGACACATTAATGACCGTGGCCGCCATCGACAGAATTATCCACCATGCCACGATCCTTGAGATCGATGGAGACAGCTATAGGAG
>DAOWLL010000126.1 GCA_030641945.1 Gammaproteobacteria bacterium
GTCTTGGACGAGCTTGACGGGGTTTATCCCCCTTGAAGTTTGCCGAGGCATTTGCCTTTGGTAGGGAAAATCCGGCATGGACGTCGGATTTAGTCATGTCGAGCCCGGACGGCGAGTCAGGACGGCCCGTAGGCAAAGGTGAATGCCTCGGGGACCCGATAGGGCAAACTGGCCGGGGTGCCTTTTCTTTTGGTTACTTTTCTTTGGGCATGCAAAGAAAAGTGACTCGCCATCAAGGCGAAATAAAATATTTATTTATGCTAATAACTCATGTTTGCGACTAAAGTCTCCTACGAAACAACAAAAAAACTCTGTGTACTCTGTGATCTCTGTGGCAACAATAAAAAAGGCCACCTTGCGGTGGCCTTTCATAACAATCAAATTTGTGTAAAAACTTACACGCGTCCCATTGCAGCAAAGCTCTTGATAAATGGTCCTGCCATACGTGGATCTGAAATCATGGCTTTGAAATCGCCTGTCTTGAATTTAAGCTTGCCGGTAGTGAAAGCAAGGCCAAGACCGGTCATGCCGAGTTCCTTGGCCAGCCACTTGTTCCAGTTCTTCTCATCAGCACGCATGTCCCAGTTCAGTTCGCGACCATCATATGCGCCGGCTTCAACAATTTCACCAACTTTAACTTCAATAAAACCCTCGCATGTGTCATTGCCCGGGTAGCCGTAGCCGATAACCGAGTTAAAATCGATTTTTGCGAGAGCGTCTTTCAATGCAGGTTCTGCATTCCACTTTTCCTGGAAACCTTTCATCCAGGCATCATCAAATAAAGCCATGTAAACCTCCGGAGTCATTCTTAATAGGGCTTATGTAGGGCCCACTCGTTATTGGTCATTGATTCAGACCATCACTAGCATCCAGTGTAAGTGATTGTTATTTGGAATTATTAAGTCACCGGATATAGCCGGCGGGATACTAGCACACAAAAATCTATATCGGAAGGGGTATATGTAAGGCTGTGCGGGTGCTATTTCAGCTCCATTGCCATCGCGTTGATGTTGTTTCTATGCAACAGATTCAGATTCTGGTTGAGTTCACGACGGTTATTCACTGGTCCAATGCGCACTCGATGCCATTTTTCCTTATTGATGGATACCTGGTTGATGCTGGCTTCGAGGCCGAGCAGGGCAACCGTGGCCTTGAGTTTTTCAGCGTCCTGCCTGCTTCTGAACGAGCCCGCCTGAAGGATGTAGCGTTTACTGACATCTTTGCCTGGCTTATTTTTACTTGCCGGCGGCCTGATTTCTTCTTCCGGGATCAATACCTCGAGCTCGGGCAGGATTGTGTAAAAGTTGAATTTCGGTTCCTGTTTGTTTGCTGTTTCCGATTTCGATGCCGTACCGGTTTTCTTCTGTTTGATCTTTTCAAGTTCGGTTTTAACGGCATCGCCAAAACTGATTTCAGATGCTGGCTGTTTGTCGAGATAAACCAGAAAGGCGATGAAAAGGCCTATGCTCAGTCCTCCCAGCATCCAGATAAAGCCGGGCAGAGGTTTTTTCTGCTTCCGGTTTGCGTGTGATTTGTAATCAGCTGGCATGGATTTACATACTCTCTGGAGCGCTTACGCCTAACAGATGAAGTCCGTTATATATAACCTGGCGGGTAGCGGAAATCAGGTTGAGGCGGGCATTGCGTATGGCATCATCTTCAACAATGAACTGATGTGCGTTGTAGTAGGTATGAAACTGATTCGCCAGTTCGCGTAGATAATGCACAAGCAAGTGTGGCTCGGCATTGATCGCCGCTTTCTCGACCACTTCAGGGTACTTCGCCAGTTGAATGCTGAGGTCGGTTTCGTGTGATTCGGTCAACAGTTCCAGGTTTTCATTGCCGGCTTCTATATCGTGCGACATGTTCTTTTCGGCCAGTTGCCGCAGTACGCTGCATACGCGCGCGTGTGCATACTGGATGTAATACACGGGATTGTCATTACTTTGTGACTTGGCCAGATCCAGGTCAAAGTCCATGTGCTGCTCACACTTGCGCATTACATAGAAAAAACGCGCGGCATCATTTCCAACTTCTTCACGCAATTCACGCAGGGTTACAAACGAACCTGAACGCGTCGACATTTGAACGCGTTCACCATCGCGGTAAAGAATCGCAAACTGGACTAACAGAATATCCAGCTTGTTCTCATCTTCACCCAGTGCATTGATTGCAGCCTTGACGCGTGGTACGTAGCCATGATGGTCTGCACCCCAGATATTGATGACGCGATGGAAGCCGCGTGCAAACTTGTCCAGGTGATAAGCGATATCAGAAGCAAAATAGGTGGCCTGGCCGTTGTCACGAATGACGACACGGTCTTTTTCATCGCCGAAGTCGGTCGAGCGAAACCAGAGTGCCCCCTTGCTCTCATAGATGTGTCCGCTTTCCTGAAGTTGCTGCACGGCTTTTTCGATCAGGTTTCTGTCAGCGAGAGTCTGTTCCGAGTACCAGACATCGTAATGTACGCCGAATTCCTCCAGGTCCTCAGCTATATCAGCAAGAATGGAATCCAGTCCGGCTTCAAACATAACGCGGTAGCCTGCATCGCCCAGTAGCTGCCTGGCACGTTCGATCAGTGCATCGATGTGTATTTCCTTGTCGCCACCTTCGGGTTCATCAGCTGGAACACCGTTCATGACCTGGTTTGCGTCATGAACAAATACGCCGCCGTGCTTGCTGGCGAGTTCTGCTGCGATGTCGCGCACGTAATCGCCCTTGTAGGCATTGACCGGAAACGGGACGTCTACATCAAGTTGCTGCAGATAACGCAGCCACACACTGGCTGCAAGTATATTCATCTGCCGTCCGGCATCATTGACATAGTATTCGCAGTCCACTTCGTACCCAACAGCACGCATTAATAAGCCAACAGTCGCACCATAGGCGGCGCCGCGGCCATGGCCAACGTGCAGCGGGCCGGTTGGGTTGGCAGAAACGAATTCGATCTGCACTTTTTCACCCTGGCCAATCTCACTGGTACCGAAGCGCTCGCCACGGTCAAGAATCGTGCGGATAATGTCGAGCGTTGTTTGCTGGTGAATGAAAAAATTGATAAATCCCGGGCCGGCAATCTCAACCTTGTGGACATGCTCATCATCGGGCAGGGCATCTATCAGGGCCTGTGCCAGCTCGCGCGGGTTCCTGCCTGCAGGCTTGGCCAGCATCATTGCTATATTGCTGGCAAAGTCACCATGCGCAACATCGCGTGTACGCGTTACCTGGATCCTCGGCTGCAGTGAAGCATCCAGCATCCCCTGCTGCTGTAACTTGTTAACGGCCTGATTGATCAGGTCCTCGATGTTGTTTTTCAAGATGATTTAATTTTTGAGTGACAGTGTTATAACGCAGACTTATTGAACTAATCCAGCTGCGCGATTTTACACGCATATGGCACTTAACTGTTAGTTGATCTCAATATGTGTCGTAGGGATCAATATCAAGAGACCAGCGGACCTTGTTGCCGGTTTTAAGCCGGGTCAGTGATTGCGTCCAAGGCTGCAGTGCCTGGTGCAATAGCTTGCGCTGGTGCGACTGCAGCATCAGCTGCATGCGGTAGCGTCCTGCACGCTTTTCCATGGGTGCCGGCAGCGGCCCAAAAACCTCGATACCGCTGCTATCGTATTCGTTCAATAATGCGCGTGCGGACTCCATAAAAGCGGTGCCTGCTTCGGGTTTGATGGCTTCACAGCGCAGCAGAGCAAGATGTCGGTAGGGTGGGAATCCTGCCTGCTCACGTTCAGTCAGCGCGGCATGTGCAAAGCCGTCGTAGCCCTGGTGCAACAGCGTCTGCAGCAACGGATGGTCCGGGTGATGCGTCTGGATCAATACTTCCCCCGGCTTTTCAGCACGGCCTGCTCGCCCGGCAACCTGGGTGATGAGCTGTGCCAGATGTTCAGCGGCACGAAAGTCACCGCTATACAATCCCTGGTCAGTGTCAAGCACACCGACCAGGGTAACGTTGGGAAAATCATGTCCCTTGGCCAGCATCTGCGTACCGACCAGTATTCTTGCGTTACCGCTGCGTGCCAGTTCCAGTTTTTCGTGCAATGAGCCTTTGCGTCGCGTGGTGTCGCGATCAATACGCTCGACGCGTATGTCGGGGTATTGTGATTGCAGTAATTGTTCGATGCGCTCGGTACCGGCGCCGATTGAAATTAATTCGCTGCCGCCACAGTCAGCGCAGCTGTGTGGTACAGCGCTCTCCGCACCGCAGTGATGGCATCTGAGCAGCTGCCTGCTCTTGTGATAGGTCATGTGTGCATCACAGCGCTTGCATGAAGTTGTCCAGCCGCATTCATGGCACATCAGCAGTGGAGAAAAACCGCGCCGGTTCAAAAACAGCAGTACCTGGCCCTGGTTTTGTAAATGCCTGTCGATAGATGCCAGTAGTTTGGGTGACAGGCCTTCCTGCAACTTCTGCTTGCACAAATCGACGAGTTCAATGCGAGGCGTCTGGCTGCTGCGAGCGCGCTGCTTGAGTGTATGCAACTGGTAACGACCGTTGTAGCAGTTAAACAGGCTTTCCAGTGATGGCGTGGCAGAGCCCATGACAACCGGCACCCCGGCTTGTTGCGCACGCACCAATGCAAGGTCCCTGGCATTGTAGCGAAAGCCATCCTGTTGTTTGTAGGAGCCGTCATGCTCTTCATCAATGATCACCAGGCCCAGTCGTGGCATCGGTGTAAATACTGCAGAGCGTGTGCCGATCACCAGTTGAGCACCATTTTGTGCAGCCGTGCTCCATGCGCATAAACGCTGGCTGTCATTCAATCCGGAATGCAGGGATGCAATACGCACGCCCAGTCGTTTCCTGAAGCGGTCAGTCAGTTGCGGCGTCAGGCTGATTTCCGGTACCAGCACCAGAACCTGCTTACCGGCAGCAAGAACTTGCTGAGCGAGTGAAATATAAACTTCTGTTTTACCGCTGCCTGTTATGCCATGTATCAGGTGTGCCCTGTAACCTGCTGCTTGAGACTGAATAGTGTCAATAATCGATTGCTGTTCTGGATTGAGTTCAGGCCCCGCTTCAGCATTGGCAACAGCCTCAGGTAAACACGGCTGTTCGGATTTGATGACCTGGCCTTTGACAACCAGTGATTTCATTGCAGTGCGCCAGTTTTCAAATTGCTGGTTCAGCAGTTCATCGCTGGCGCCACCATCCTGCTGTTGTAGAAAGCGATAGAGTTGGAGCTGCCTGGGTGCGCGTTTGAATTCTGTATCCGGATCGACAGGCTTTGATCCTGTTCGCCAGATGGCCTGCCCCTTGATAGACGGCGCCTTGCCTTTTCGAAGCAGTGCCGGCATTGCAGTATGAACAACTTCACCAATCGGATACTGGTAGTAGCTTGCTGCCCATTTCAACAACTTGAGCAGCTCTTTTGGCAGTACAGGCTCGACATCGAATATTGTTTGCACGGCTTTGAGTTTGTTCGCCGGTACTTTTGTAGTATCAGAATGCCCGAGGATGACACCAATCTGAAAACGTCGACCGAAAGGCACCTGAACGCGGCATCCGGGATGCAGTGTTTTCTCATCGGCATTATCCGGTGACAGATAATCGAAGTACGAATACAGCGGGGCAGGGACAGCGACTTGAACGAATTTTTTCAGCGGTTTCTTGTTGTGCCTGGAATGTTGCATGCAGACCGCACTATAGCTGATTTTTATTTAATTTAGGTTGAATAATCTAAGTAAAAAATCGTCGTGCGGATCAATAATTAGAAAATTGCTTATTTTGTCCACAGGATCTGTGGATAACTCTGTGGAAAAAAAGTTATCAAATGGAGAAATAGCAGTGTATAAAGCCAATTGTAATAAATTGGTCATATTTTAAC
>DAOWLL010000294.1 GCA_030641945.1 Gammaproteobacteria bacterium
CCTCTGTGTTCTCTGTGACTCTGTGGCAATCATTTGAATTTTTACCCACTTGATGTGATGAAGACCTTCTTTTGTTAATTACTGACAGGGACTGCAGTGATACGCAGGTCCTTACCAACTTGCCGGATATCACGGATATCCAGTTTGATTCTGTCAGCCATATTGTCGAGACCGGGAATATTAAACAGACCTCGCGCATCACTGCCCATAATATGCGGTGCTATATAGACAACAATTTCATCAACCAGTTTGCTATGAAGCAGTGCACCGCACATAGTCGCCCCTGCTTCCACATGCACTTCATTCGCCTGCAACCCCGCCAGCCAGTTCATAACGCTGGTCAGATCAAGCTTGCCATCAGCCGCATCAAGCCTGACAACGTCGCAGGAAAGATCTCCACTTCCCTGTTTCGTTGTCAGCACAGTCGTTTTTCCTTCCAGTTTCAACATGTTCGCATTGGCTGGAAAACGCAGGTGACTGTCAAGCACCACACGGTGCGGCTGCCTGACATCGCCTTCTATTCCCAACTGTGCCGCCGACAGACGTACGTTGAGCGAAGGGTCGTCTTGTATGACGGTATCGACACCCGTCAGTATCACCGAGCTTCTGGCACGCAAGCGCTGCACATCAGCCCGTGCCGCTTCGCCGCTTATCCACTGGCTTTCACCGGATGCCATTGCAGTACGGCCATCCAGGCTCGTTGCCATCTTGATGCGCACAAACGGACGCCCGCTTTCCATGCGCTTGATAAAACCCGGGTTGATCTGCCTGGCGGCAGATTCGAGTAAGCCACTATCGACCTCGATTCCCTGTTTTCGCAGACGCTCAAAGCCGCTGCCCGCTACTTCAGGATTCGGGTCCTGCATTGCGGCAACCACTCTTGAAACACCGGCGCTCACCAGCGCGTCTGCACATGGCGGTGTTTTGCCATGATGGCTGCACGGTTCCAGGGTGACATACACGGTTGAGCCGGAAGCCTGATCGCCCGCCTGCTGCAAAGCCAGTATTTCCGCATGCGGCTCACCTGCACGCTGGTGCCAGCCCTCGGCAATAATCCTGTCGTCCTTAACAATAACGCAGCCCACACGCGGATTGGGGTCAGTTGTATATAAACCACGCTCAGCCAACCGCAACGCACGCTGCATGTATTCTGTATCGTGCCGGTGCATAAGAATTTACTTGATTTTTTTCTTTGGAGCCTTTTGCTCAAGACGTTCAACAGCTTCGCGAAATGCGTTCACATCACCAAAATCAAGATAAACGGATGCAAAGCGTATATAGGCAACATGATCCATCGCCAGCAACTCATCCATAACCCAGTCGCCTATCTTCGCAGATTCAACTTCACGCTCTGCCGCCGCCATCAGGTTATGCTTGATACGATTGAGTGCTTCATCAATCTGTTCGATTGCAACCGGGCGTTTTTCCAGCGCGCGCATCACACCGCCGCGAAGCTTTTCTTCATTGAACGGCACCCTGCTGCCGTCGTGTTTAACAATACGAGGCATGTTCAATTCAGCATTTTCATAGGTGGTAAAACGCTCACCGCACTCCAGACATTCACGTCTTCTGCGGACCTGATCACCTTCATTGGATAAACGCGAATCAACTACGCGTGTATCAGGTGCTGAACAAAACGGACAATGCATATTTTTTTATCATTTATTTGTAATGGCTGAATGACCAGGTCGGTAATATTTACTCGTATACCGGCAAGCGGGTACAAATATCACGAACCTGTTCGCGTACTTTTGTAATAACGGTATCATCTGCATTTGAGCCTTTCATGCTGTCAACGATGTCGCACATCCAGTTTGCCAGTGCTCTCGCATCTTCTTCGTTGAAACCGCGTGTTGTCATCGCCGGTGTACCGATGCGAATACCGCTGGTAACAAAGGGTGACTGTGGATCATTCGGTACTGCATTCTTGTTGACCGTAATATTTGCCTCGCCCAATGCAGCTTCCACATCCTTGCCCGTCAAACCCTTGTCGATAAGATCCCACAGGAACAGGTGATTGTCGGTACCACCGGAAACAACTTTATAGCCACGCTGTATAACAACATTAGCCATTGCACGCGCGTTGCTAATAACCTGCGCCTGGTAGCCCTTGAAACCGTCTTCCTGTGCTTCAAGAAACGCCACAGCCTTGGCTGCAATCACATGCATCAATGGCCCGCCCTGTGTACCGGGGAAGATAGCGGAATTCAGTTTTTTCTCAAGATCAGGATTCGATTTGGCCAGGATGATGCCACCACGCGGTCCACGCAGTGTCTTATGGGTGGTGGACGTGGTCACATCAGCAATCTGCACCGGGTTGGGATATAAGCCGGCAGCGATCAATCCGGCAACATGCGCCATGTCTACCATCAGGTATGCGCCTACTGAATCAGCAATATTACGAAAACGCTGCCAGTCCATAACACGTGAATAGGCTGAAAATCCGGCAACGATCATCTTCGGCTTGTGTTGTTCTGCAAGCTGCTGAACCTGATCGTAATCCACCTCACCGGTTTCATTGTTCAGCCCGTACTGAACTGCATGGTAAATCTTGCCTGAGAAGCTGACTTTCGAACCGTGTGTAAGATGGCCGCCATCAGCCAGTGACATGCCAAGCACGGTATCGCCGGGCTCACACAAGGCCATGTAAACAGCAGCATTGGCCTGCGAACCGGAATGTGGCTGCACATTTGCAAAGTCGGCACCAAATATCTGCTTGATACGATCGATTGCCAACTGCTCGGCAACATCAACGTTTTCACAGCCGCCATAATAACGACGCGCCGGGTAGCCTTCGGCATACTTGTTGGTCAGCACTGAACCCTGTGCCGCCATCACGCGCGGGCTGGCGTAATTCTCCGAAGCGATGAGTTCTATGTGCTCCTCCTGCCTGCGCTCCTCGTGCTGCATGGCTGCCCACAATGCTTCATCGTAGCCTTCGATAGTCATATCATTGGAAAACATTGAAACTCCTCGTTACTGATTGGCCCGGGTTTTGAGATATGGCCTGAAAAAAAGTGGCCTATCTTAACAAATATGCCCTGCTGCCGCATGTTTGACTCAGAATTATACAATCAGTCTTTGCGGCTGGCGAAAACGCCGTATAATCGCGCCAATACTGCAACTGGCGTACTCACAAATGGCTCAATATATCTTTACCATGAACGGTCTCGGCAAAGTGGTAGCGCCGAAAAAAGAAATTCTCAAGGACATTAATCTTAACTTCTTCCCTGGCGCAAAAATTGGCGTACTTGGCTATAACGGTTCGGGCAAGTCGACCCTGCTGCGTATCATGGCCGGTGTCGATACCGACATAATCGGCGAAGCCCGCGCAGCCAGTGGAACCCGAATTGGCTACCTGCCGCAGGAACCCGAGCTTGATCCGGACAAGGACGTGCGTGGCAATGTTGAAGAGGGATTGAGCGATATCAAGCAGACTCACCAGGAACTCGAAGCCGTTTATGCCGCCTATGCCGAACCGGATGCCGACTTTGATGCGCTCGCGACTAAACAGGCAAGGCTTGAAAACATCATCCAGGCCGCCGATGGCCATAACCTGGAGCGCAAGCTTGAAGTCGCAGCAGATGCGCTGCGACTGCCGCCATGGGATGCTGATGTGAAAAATCTGTCCGGTGGTGAACGCCGCCGGGTTGCAC
>DAOWLL010000413.1 GCA_030641945.1 Gammaproteobacteria bacterium
GGCGCGCGTCGTTAAATGACCATTCTGTGTTGCATGATCAGCATCAGCTTCAATATAAGCACTCTCGCAAAAAAACGTGTGCGCATGTTGCGCCAGGCTGATTAACTGCTGGCGATTATCATCTGTGTCCGCAAGATCGGTGGCATACACCAGTTTTTTTCCAGGTGTTATCAGTACCAGTTCGTCAGCTAGCGCAGCGGCAGATGCCTTGCTGCCGTCGGGCATCTTTATCGAGGCTGTTTTATTGTTATCCAGCAACTGTTGTTTTAACTCGTTCAGCCAGGGCCCCGGCTCAAGTCCACGAGCCTTGAGACGATCCTTGCGAATATTGAGTTGCTGGTCGGCTTCAAACGCATAAGCAATAACCGGTGTACCATGATGATCGAGGGTCAGGGCGCGTATACGAAAGCCTGTCTCAACAAGCAGTTCACCATTTATCACAGCTTTTTCATTGAATAATTGCGGATTAGCATTGCCGGCCTGTAAACGAAAACTTTTTAACCGCTCGTTGTGTAGCTCCATCACCTCAAAGCTCGGCGCATTATCTTCTACACGATCCCACAAGATGCCTTGCAGAAAACCTGCGATATGTTGAGCCAGGCCAGGCGGACCATAGAGTCGACAGGCAGGATAGTCGCCGATGCGTGAACGTAATAACCAGAGAAAGCCGCTGATGTGATCCATATGTGCATGACTGACAAATACATCAGTTACCTGGTGCGCAATGCGTGCCGGCAGGCGTTCGCCATTACCCAGGTCAAACAACATACTGCGCCGTTGATGGCGCATGCGCAGATGTAACAACGGATCACCATACACACCATTAACCAACGCCACATCAACAGCGCCGACGCGACCAACTATGCGTGGGCCATTATTGATATCAACGGACGGCAGCACGTCGGTTGGCGGCAGATAGTCAAACCGCTCGGCGGCATAAGGTATTGCGGTTTCAATGTAACCGTCTGCACTGCGGACAGCATCACGTACCAGGAGTGTATCGGCGTCACTGGTTTCGCCTGATAGCGTAACGGTCAACACATCAGACTCAACACGTTGTACCTCGCCCATCGCTACGGTACGATTAGTTTGTAACAGGGCAACCTGTTTGCCGAGCCAGGCGCTGGTTTCAGCAGGCAACGGCGGTGTGCCTGTAACATTCAGCCTGCCAGGATCGAGCGTTCGCTCAGTCGCATTAGCAAGATGGGCATCCCACTGTTCAGTGCGTTGCCGGGCCCGTGCTCTTTTACCAGGCCGTTTCGCCTCGGTGGCTGCATTAACCACGAATACCTCTACCGGTAATGCCCGTAATTCATCCAGCAGTGGCGGCGGTCGATCACGTGCTGTCAATGCCAGTATTGTATCCACAGCTGTCGCATCAACCAGGCCTTGAAGAAGTTCTCGCCCGGC
This sequence comes from Gammaproteobacteria bacterium, assembly GCA_030641945.1. Classification (GTDB taxonomy): domain Bacteria; phylum Pseudomonadota; class Gammaproteobacteria; order SZUA-229; family SZUA-229; genus JABDQW01. Next base: position 1,411 of record DAOWLL010000413.1, read on the forward strand.
CACACCGCGGACCACGCCGGGTGCATCGATCAACGCCATACCAGCAGGCAACTGTTGCGCCAGCATTCTTACCGCAGATACCAGGGGTAAACGAAAGCGTCCCGCATCTAATGTGCACAGCGCTGCAATGTCAGTGACTTGCCAGTTATCATTTTGCCACATTGCTGTCGACACTGAACCCGGCACGCCAAACGCCGGCGAACCGGGATCGGCGTTCAGACAACGACATGGGCGTTGCAAATCAAACAGAACTTTTGCTAACTGCGCAGCTAATGTCGATTTACCTGCACCCATGGGGCCGAACAGTAATACACGCCGATCATGTTTCATCACCGCATTGACAATATCAGCGGCATGAAGTGTCAGCTCCGGCAAATCATGAACGGTCTTGCTGGTTTTCATACTATGCCCAACTCAAACGTATCGTTTAATCATCAGATAATTGTACTTGCATATTAAGCATACCGAATAAAAGGGGAGGAGGGATTAAATAGTGGAAAATTTTACAAAATCGTTAAATAATAATCCCTCCGCCCCTTTATTATCCTATTTCATATGAATAAACTGACTGAATAATACAAGGAGAGAATACATGGAAGTAAAAGCCACGATCAAACCGGGCCAGAATGGAACAAAGCGCTACACCAGGCAGTATGGAGACCAGCTCGTATGCGTGCGATACCGCTATGACAAACGCAGACAGAAACGCCTGACAACAGTCGAACTCATCGTCGATGAGCAGGACTGGATACAGGGAATAACCATTCCACCCGATAAAATAGTCCCATTAAGAATCGCCTATGGCGAGACAGAATTAAGAGAAAAAGTAAAAGAGGCAGGGGCATACTGGGATAGTAAGCAGAAATGCTGGAAATTGAGCTTCAGGCTGGTGTACGCACTGGGGTTGGAAAAGAGAATAATGGATGAACTGGATCATTTGGACTAGAAACAATATAACTAGTTTATATATCTGGATATCTAGTAGTCACATATAGAAATTGGATACATATATGTATAAATTGTTACTACAATTAGAAATGTCACCTACTTGTAGTTATGTTTCTAAAGGAGGATTACAAATGAAATGTCTATACACGGCATCAACAATAATTATTCTGGCTATATCAGGTAGCACAAATGCAGCTCTTGTCTCACTACTGAATCGCCAAGCAGTCTACGAAACAGATCATAATAAAACAAGGATTCGAAATAGTAACCATGCTTCAACTCAGACA
>DAOWLL010000549.1 GCA_030641945.1 Gammaproteobacteria bacterium
ATGCAAGACATATCTGGTACGTATTCGAGGTTAAGAGTGGCGAAATCAGGCTGACCTGTTTTGGGGCACAGGCAGGTAAATTCCGGCATGCGGATGCGAATGGTGTAATCCCTGCCTGGTTGTGGATTATCAAAGATTTCCAGCTGTTTTGACGGCTGACTGGGCATGGTGAATCCTGTTGTTAACGCGTTTCAAAAAAACGTGATTATACGCTTAAATCCCTGTCGATTTTCAGTGTCGCTCATGTATACTAACCGCCAAATTATAACGATAAGGCACCTAGGATAGTTCATGCGCCTGAGCAAGATTAAACTCGCCGGCTTCAAATCTTTCGTAGACCCAACCACACTCAAACTGCCCGGTAATCTCACCGGAATCGTAGGACCCAACGGCTGCGGCAAGTCCAACGTTATCGATGCTGTGCGCTGGGTGATGGGTGAATCGTCTGCAAAACATCTGCGCGGCAGTTCCATGGATGATGTCATCTTCAATGGCTCATCCGGACGCAAGCCCGTCGGTATGGCTTCAGTGGAATTGCTGTTTGATAACAGTGATGGCACTGCGCCTGGACCTTTTGCCCAGTATAACGAGATTTCCGTCAAGCGCTCTGTGACGCGTGATGGCCAGTCCAGGTATTACCTCAATAATTCACATTGCCGCCGGCGCGACATCGCCGATTTGTTCCTCGGTACCGGATTAGGTCCGCGCAGCTATGCGATCATCGAGCAGGGCATGATTTCCCGCCTGATCGAAGCCAAGCCGGAGGAAATGCGCGTCTACATAGAAGAAGCAGCGGGCATCTCCAAGTACAAGGAAAGACGCAGGGAAACCGAAAACCGCATTCGCCACACCCGGGACAACCTTGCCAGGCTGGACGACTTGCGCGATGAAATTGATAAACAGCTTGCGCGTTTAAAACGACAGAGCAGGGCGGCTGAACGCTACAAGGAGTTGAAAACCGAAGAACGCCAGTACAAGGCTGAGCAACTGGCATTACGCTGGCGTGAGTTGAAGCATGAGCTGGATGGTCGTGACCAGGAAATCAAACAGACCCAGGCACATCTTGAAAAACTGATTACTGAACAACGCACCATCGAGTCGAAGATCGAGTCGCAACGCCAGCAACATGATGAGGCGAACGACAGTCTGAATACAGTACAGGGCCAGTATTACAGCCTGGGTGCCGAGATCTCAGGTGTTGAACAGAACATCAAGCATCAGCAGGATCTGCAGCAGCGTCAAAGGACGGACATGGATCAGATCGATGAAGAGCTGCTGGAAACCACGCAGGCGCTGCAGACAGATCGTTTCAGTATTGAAGAGCTCGAAAAACAGCTGGCTGCCGATACCCCCCTAATTGAACAAACACGAAATAAAGAAGAGGAAATCGGCGGCCTGTATCACAAGGCCGAACAGGCCATGCACGACTGGCAACAGGTCTGGGATGATTTCAACAAACAGTATTCAGATACCCGGCAAAAAGCGCAGGTGGAAAATTCCCGTATAGAGCAGCTCGGGCGCCACATCGAACAGCTAAATCAGCGATTGAAGCGTATCGAGCATGAACAGGAAGCGCTGAGTGGTGAAAACCTGGATGAAAAGATTGCTGAATTACAGCAGCATCTTACTGAAGTAGAGCAGCAAAAAGCTGCGCACGAACAGAGGCTTGGTGCTGTACGATCGCAGATTCGCGAAACACGCGAGCAGATTGTAAAGACCGAGCAGAAATCGGCAGAACAACGCCGCAAGATACACGAGTATCAGGGTCGTTTATCCTCGTTGGAAGCCTTGCAGCAGGCGGCACTGGGTAAAGAGGACCGTCCGGTCAATCAATGGCTGGAGAGACAGGGGCTTAGTGGCAAGAAACGCTTCGCACAGCAGCTCGATGTCGAATCCGGTTGGGAGAGAGCGGTGGAAACTGTTCTTGGC
>DAOWLL010000217.1 GCA_030641945.1 Gammaproteobacteria bacterium
AAGACGCAAAGAACGCAAAGGAAAAACTTTATACTGGCATGTTCCGGTAAATACCGGGTTTCGCAGGGTGCGCCGTGCGCACCCTGAGTTTTAGCTGACCGGCATTTGGTGCGCACGGCACATCCTGCCACTCTAAGCCTGTTTTTAATTCACCTGTGAAATTACTTTGCGCCCTCTGCGTCTTTGCGCCTCTGCGTTGAAATATTTTTCATTATTCGCCTGTGCTCATTGCAAGGTTTAGTCACTGTCAGCTTGCAGCACGGATTTGATGAAAGGGATTGTAAGCCTGCGCTGCATGGCCATGGAAGCCTTGTCGAGATGGTCCAGCCGCTCGAACAAATCAAACAAATCTCTCGGATAATGAGTAAGCAGGTAGTTAGCAACATTATCTGCCATTTCCAGACCAAACTGGTCAGCACGTTTTTGCAGGGCTTTGGTTTTGTCCTGGTCATTGAGTTCATGCAAGTGAAAAACAGGCCCCCATCCCAGGCGTGAACGTAGATCGGCCAGGTTTATCCAGCTGGACTCCGGTGATTTATTAGCCGCAAGTAAAATGCTTTTGCCGGCATCCCTGATACGATTAATTAAATCAAACAACGCCTCTTCCCATGCCGCAGATTGCATGATGGCATCGATATCATCAATACAGACCAGGTCGAGTTGCTCAAGACCTTCAAATATCTGTGCTGAGTTGCCAATGATCTCCCTGGCGGGTAAATAACACACTGTCATTCTGGATTGTGATGCGAGATTACATGCGGCCTGCAGCAGATGGCTTTTGCCGTTCCCCCTGTCAGCCCAGATCAGTATCTGTGTTTCGCCTTCAGCCCTGGCCATCTGCCTGACAAGGTCGACTGCCAGCTGATTTTGTCCGCTGATAAACGCATCAAATGTATACCGCTCACGAGGCTCAAATGTGAGCGGCAGCTGCTGGTAAGGTTGCTGCATCTAGTTTCGATAGCTGTATCGCAGTATCGTTTGCAGAGCAGCATCGCCGCCCGGCTGTATTGGATCGGCAACTGGCTCGAGTGTTTTATCGGTAGAAACCAGCCTTACAAAATCATCAACATCGCCTCGAAGATCAATCAGGAACACAACTTGCCCCTTATCTACAGTTGCGACACGCGTTTGCCTGACTGCAGTAAGACCCTCGAGGAAGGTCTGTATCTTGCGGTAGGTTTGCACCGAATCAACATTATTGATCTCCACCAGTAAACCGGGCTCGGTGATGCCGGTACGCTCCATCACAACATAGTGTTTGCCAATCTTGTCTGCTGACAGGTCAATGCCCTCAGCGATGACCGAATTATAATCACTCCCGCTCAACGACCAGCTGTAGGCGGAATTTTCCACGAACAGAGACCAGTCGCCTTTCCATTCACTGCCGGTCCAGGAGAGTCGGCCAACAATCGCCGGCCCATTTGTGTATCGCTTTGACGCAACTTTCACCGGTTCGCCAAAAGCCGCCCATACATCCGCAAAAGGCAGCTGTTGCCGATCTTTACGGCCGTAGATTGGCCAGACCACAGGTAAACCGCGTCTGTCTGCAGATAACTCTACAGAATCTTTTAACAGTGACGCATCGCTGTGTTTCAGCATGTATCGGTTATTACCGTCACGCACAGCCAGCCAGACAACAGCTTCGCTACGATGCTCACCCCACACGGGCTGACCATTTTCACGCAATAAGCTGATTATTTTACCGGCGTTGTACTGAATCTTTAATATATACCAGTCACTTGCCGACTTTGACGCAGTTGACTGCGACACAGCCGCAGTTTTCTCATCTTCCGTATCTTCAATATAGCTGAACTGCTGCACATACGATGATGCGTTGCCGGGTGTGATATTCTGTAATATTGAACGGCTACCTGACACCCTGATTAACACTTCTTCAAGTCCCTTTATAAAAACCGCAGAACGGACTGTACGGTTCTGATCCGGTACTGGATATTCAACATTATATAAATTGTTAACGACAACGGCGCTGGCGTCAGGCACGATCGAGACCAGCAAGACCAGCAGGCTTGCTGCAGCTATTATCCGCAGGGTGTGGGTGGCTGATAAAATGGTATACATTCTGAACAACAATAATCCGGAAAACACTAATTTGGACCTTCGGGAGCGTGTACAATACCACACCTGAAGACGCTCTGAAGCAGTTATGCCTGAACACAAACAACAAAAACCACTTAGTTACCGTGACGCAGGCGTTGATATCGATGCCGGTAATGAACTGGTCGAAAAAATAAAGAGCAGCGTCGCCAGCACAAAACGTCCCGGGGTGATGGGAAGTCTTGGCGGTTTTGGCGGCCTGTTTGAGCTGCCGCTTGATCGCTACCAGCATCCTGTACTGGTTTCAGGTACCGACGGCGTTGGTACAAAATTGAAACTGGCAATACAGCTGGGCAAACATGACACCATAGGTATCGACCTCGTCGCCATGTGCGTCAATGACATACTGGTGCTGGGCGCAGAGCCTTTATTCTTTCTCGATTATTACGCCACCGGCGCCCTCGACACCCGTATTGCAGCCGATGTCATTGAAGGCATTGCAGAAGGCTGCCGACAATCCGGTGCAGCACTGATTGGCGGCGAAACGGCTGAAATGCCCGGGATGTACCAGGCGGGCGATTATGATCTTGCAGGATTCTGTGTAGGTATCGTAGAAAAAGACAGTGCGATTGATGGCAGCAAGGTAGTACCGGGTGATGTGCTGATCGCTCTCGCATCCAGCGGACCGCACTCCAATGGATATTCACTAATTCGTAAAATCATCGAGGTCAGCGCTAGCGACCTTAGTGAAGACTGTGATGGCGTTTCACTCGCAGACGCACTGCTCGCTCCGACAACAATATACGTATCTGCACTCAAAGACATTATTTCCAATATCGATGTACATGCTCTTGCACATATCACAGGCGGCGGACTGATGGAAAATCTACCGCGCGTACTTCCCGAAAATACCTGCGGCGTGATCAACACCAGCAGCTGGAGCATGCCGGCAGTATTTGAATGGTTGCAGCAAAACGGCAACGTTGAACAATTAGAAATGTTCCGCACCTTCAACTGCGGTATAGGCATGGTGCTTGTGGCGCCTGAAAAAGATGCCGAATCTATACTGCAGATACTCGAAGATAACGCAACCAAAGCATGGCAGCTTGGCCACATAGAATCGTCAAGCGGTGCGCCAGTAGTCAGATTTGAATAACACAAACCATTCAGTCAGTGGCACAAAAAACCATCGTAATTCTGATCTCCGGAAGCGGCACTAACCTGCAGGCAATTATCGATGCCGTTAAAGCTGAGCAGATCGATGCCTCTATCTCAGCTGTAATCAGTAACCGTGCAGATGCAAAAGGCCTGGAGCGTGCACGTCAGCAACACATCAATGCCGTAGTGATCGATCAAAATAAATATCAAGATCGCGTTTCATATGATCAGGCGCTTATCTCGGAAATCGACACATATAAACCCGACCTGATCGTGCTTGCAGGATTTATGCGCATTCTCAGCGATGAATTTATCAGCCATTTCCAGCACAGCATTCTAAACATTCACCCTTCATTACTCCCTGAATTCAAGGGCCTGCATACGCATCGCAAAGCCCTCGAAGCGTCAAAACAGCAGCATGGAGCCAGTGTGCATTTCGTCAGCAATGAACTCGACAGCGGTCCCGTGGTCATACAGGCTGAAGTTCCTGTACTGGCAACGGACACTGAAGCATCATTAGCTGAACGCGTCCTGCATCTGGAGCACGTGATCTACCCGATGGCAATCGCCTGGTATATTGATGGTAGACTTAAATTGAATGATAACAAAGTCCTATTGGACAACAAGGTATTACGCAGGCCTGCATTATGGAAAGCGGATCAACTTATCCTTTCAGAACAGCATTAATCAATCACTTTTTTCTTCTGGCGTTTCTTTTTACACCCGCTGTATCGTCAGCAAATGAGCTGCCGCAAGAATTTTCAGCAAATTATGCGCTGGAAATGTTTGGTACGGTACTGGCAAGAGCAACATATACCTTGAAGCACACTGAAAGCGGATTATCCATGACGCAATCTACGCGTCCAGTTGGTCTTGTAGCACTTCTCAGGGATGACAAAATCGATGTGCGCAGTGACATGGTAATTAATAACGGGCAGCTTCTGCTCGTTAAATATGATTACACTCATACCGGTGACGATAAAGACCGCGATGTCCGCTTCAATATCAACTGGCAAGCCAATCACAAGCAGGAGCTGGTTGGTAAGGCAACAGGGGTATACGAAGGCAGGAAAGTTGATATAAATATCGATAAACCAGTATGGGATCCCCTGTCGATTCAGGTTCCCATTATGCTAGACGCCAGCAAGAATATGCCGCCACACGAGCACGGACTGTTTATCAAAGGCGAGTTCAAACATTACTTATTCGAGAATCATGGAATTGAAATAATCAACTTCAATGG